>JBPCJB010000166.1:0-7605 GCA_051005735.1 Gaiellaceae bacterium
TCGCGCTCCACGGGTCGTACACCCTTGCTATGGCGTCGTACGGGCTGGGATCGCTCACGCGGGCCGATGGTACAGTCGCCCGCGTGGACGCCCAGACGCTCGAATCCCAGGCTCTGAGCGCGATCGAAGCCGCTACGAGCGACGCCGAGATCGAGGCCGCGCGCGTCCGCTTCCTCGGTCGCAAGAGCGAGCTCAAGCTGGCGTTGCGAGAGGTCCGCGATCGCGAGACCGGGATCGCCCTGAACGCCGTGCGGACGGCGATCGAGGAGTCGCTCGACCGGCGGGAACGGGAGCTCGTGACCGCGGTCGTGGAGGACGTCGATTTCGACGTCACACTGCCGGGCGAGGGGCCGCCGCGTGGACAGCTGCACCTCGTGACCCAGATTCGACGAGCGGTCGAGGACTCGTTTCTCGGACTCGGCTACGAGGTGCGCGACGACCGCGAGGTCGAGACCGTCGAGTACAACTTCGACCGCCTCGCCTTTCCCGACTGGCATCACGCGCGCTCACCGCGCGCGACGTTCTTCTTCGACGAGCAGCGGTTGCTGCGGACCGAGACCTCGCCCTCCCAGATCCACCTGATGCAGGAGCGCGAGCCGCCGCTCTACATGGTCTCGATCGGGCGCGTCTATCGCCGCGACACGATCGACGCGACGCATTTCACGATGTTCCATCAGTTCGAGGGGCTGGCCGTCGACCGCGGGCTGACGCTCGCCGACCTTCGCGGCACCCTGCTTCATGTGATGCGGGCGCTCTATGGACAGGAACGTCGAGTGCGCTTCCGCACGCACTACTTCCCGTTCACCGAGCCGTCGATGGAGCCCGACGTATCCTGCCCGATCTGCAACGGCGAGGGCTGCCGGGTCTGCAAGCACTCGGGCTGGATCGAGATGGGCGGGTCTGGGATGGTCGATCCGCAAGTGTTCGCGAACGTCGGCTACGACCCCGAGGAGTGGAGCGGCTTCGCCTTCGGAATGGGGCTCGAGCGCACCGCCCAGCTGCGGCACGCAGTGCCGGGCGTGCGGCCGTTCTGGGAGAACGACCTACGGGTCTTGCGGCAGTTCTAGTGATGGCCTGATGCGAGTGCCGCTGTCCTGGTTGCGCGACTACGTCGCGCTCGAGATGCCCGTCGCCGAGCTCGCGCACCGGCTCAGCATCAGCGCGGCCGAGGTGAACACGATCGAGTCACGCGGGCCGGTCGACGAGAACGGCAACCACGCGCGCTTCCTCGTCGGGCGGGTGCTCGAGGCGGGAAAGCACCCGAACGCGGATCGGCTCCAGCTCTGCCAGGTGGACGTGGGGGAGGGCGAGGCGCGCCAGATCGTCTGCGGCGCCTGGAACTTCGGCGCGGGCGCGACCGTGGCGGTGGCGCTCCCCGGTGCCCGGATACCGGGCGCCGAACAGCCGCTCGGGGAGGCGAAGCTTCGCGGCGCGGTCTCGCGCGGGATGATCCTCTCGGAGCGCGAGCTCGAGCTCGGCGCCGACCACGGGGGGATCCTCGTCCTCCCAGAGGCCGAGCCGGGCACGCCGCTCGCGGACGTGCTGCCACTCGCCGACAAGATCATGGATGTCGAGCCGACCGGAAATCGCGTCGACCTCCTCTCGATCTACGGACTGGCGCGCGAGGTTGCGGCGCTCTTCCGGCTCGAGCTCCAGCCACCACCGGGCCGCGACCCCGAGGCGGGCGGCGGCGAACAGGTCGAGATCGCGATCGACGACCTCGCCGGCTGCCCGCGCTACATCGGCCGGACGTTCGCGGAGGTGCGCGTCGCCCGTTCGCCGCCGTGGCTCCGAGCCCGGATCTCGGCCGCAGGCATGAGGCCGATCTCGAACGTCGTCGACGTGACGAACTACGTGATGCTGGCGCTCGGCAACCCGATCCACGCCTTCGACCGCTCGACGCTCGCCGAGGATCGGATCGTGGTGCGACGCGCAGCGGCCGGCGAGAGGCTGCGCACGCTGGACGGAAGCGAGCGCGAGCTCGTTGCCGCCGATCTCGTGATCGCCGACGGCGAGCGCGCCGTCGCGCTGGCGGGGATCATGGGCGGCGAAGAGACCGAGGTGCGGGATACGACGGTGGAGCTCCTGCTCGAGGCGGCGAACTTCGAGCCGATCGGCCTGCTCAGAACCTCTGAGCGGCTGAAGCTGCGCACCGAGGGCTCGAATCGCTGGGAGAAGGGTGTCGACCCGCACCTCGCGCCGCGGGCGGCCGTGCTCGCGACCCAGCTGCTCGTCGAGCTGGCCGGTGCGCGCTGGCTCGGCCATGCCGACGTCCACGGCGAGCTGCCCGCGCGGCCGGTGCTCCGATTCCGGCCCGAGCGCGTCGATCGGCTGATCGGCCTCGAAACGCCGGGCGACGAGCAGCGCTCGATCCTCGAGCGGTTCGGGTTCGAGGTCGCCGACGACGAGGTCAGGGTTCCGACGTGGCGTGCTCGGGACGTGACACGGGAGGTGGATCTCGTCGAGGAGATCGCCCGCGTCCGGCTCGACGACGTCCCGTTCACGCTTCCCGAGCGGCGCGAGATGTTCGGATCGCTCACCCCCGTGCAGCGCCTGCGGCGGCGCATCGAGGACGTGCTCGTCGGAGCGGGCCTCGCCGAGGTCTACACGCCGTCGCTCGTTCCCACCGCCGCCGAGCCCGACGGCCTGACGCTGCCGGATCCGATCGGCGATCAAGCGACGCTGCGGACGAGCCTGCTCTACGGCCTCGTCGAGACCGCCCGTCGCAATCTGTCGGCCGGGAGCGAGCGGCTCGCCTTCTTCGAGATCGCCCGCGTCTATCTGCCGCGCCGCACCGACCTGCCCAAGGAGCACGTGCGCGTCGGCGGGCTCGTCGAGGGCGGCTTCCGACGCGCAAAGGGCGTCCTCGAGCTCCTCTACGAGGCGCTGAAGATCGAGCTCCTCGTCACCCCGGCCGGGCAGCCGTTCCTGTATCCAGGACGCGCGGCCGCGCTCGACGCGGGCTGGCTCGGCGAGCTCGCGCCCGATCTGCTCGAAGGCAGCTGGGGCGCGTTCGAGCTCGACCTCGAGGCGCTGCTTGCCGGCGCCCGCGAGCCGGTGCAGTACGAGGAGGTGATCGCGTTCCCGCCGATCAAGCAGGATCTCGCCTTCGTCGTCGAGCTGACGGTTCCGGCGGAGGTCCTGTTTGCCGCCGCGCGGGAGGCGGCCGGGCCTGAGCTGCGGGACGTTCGCTTCCTCAGCGACTTCCGCGACCCGCCGGTTCCGGCTGGGAAGAAATCGTTGGCGTTTCGGGTCGAGTTCCGCTCACCGGAGCGGACGCTCACGGACGACGACGTGGCGCCGCTTCGCGAGCAGATCGTGGCGACGCTTGCCGAGCGATTCGGCGCCGAGCTGCGCGCGTAGCCCTCCTGGTTCTCGTTACAGCTCGGTCGGGGCGACTCGGTCTGCGAGCGCCTCGAGCACCCGAAGCTGGATCCGCGGCGAGTGATCGAGCAGGGTCCGGAACGAGCTCGCGGTGATCACGAGCAGCCGCGAGTCCTCGGTCGTCGTCACCGTCGCAGTTCGCGGCGAGCGGGAGACGAGCGCGATCTCGCCGAAGAAGTCGCCGGGAGCGAGCGCGTTCAGCTTGCGGCCCTTGCGCCTGACGTCCGCCGCTCCGTCGAGCAGCACGAAGAACTCGCGGCCGCGGTCGCCCTCCTGGGTCAGCTCCTTGCCGGCCGGGATGTCGATCTCGTCCGCGATCGACGCCACCTCGGCGACCTCGCCCCGCGAACAGTGCGCAAAGAGCGGCACCTTGCGGATCAGATCCACCTTCGCGTTCCGGCCGAGCCTCACGAGCACGACTGTACGCGATCGCTCGCTGCGCGTGCAATCCGTTCTGCGCCCGGCCGCGTAGTGACGAGGAGATGCGCTTCCGGGGTCTCGTCGCCGTCAGCCTCATCGCTGCGTCAACCGTGGCGGCCGCCGCCTATGCGGCCGACGGGAAGCTGAGCGGCACAGTTGGTCCCGGCTTCTCGATCAGGCTGGTCGGCGCGGACGGGGCCGCGGTGCAGAGGCCTGATCCCGGCACATACGAGCTCGTCGTCGACGATCGCTCCGAGGAGCACAATTTCCACCTCAGAGGCCCGGGCGTCGACGTGACGACCGCCGTTGAAGACGTCGGCGAGAAGACGTTCACGGTCACGCTCAAGGACGGCCGCTACACCTTCGTCTGCGATCCGCACGCGAGCCAGATGCGAGGCGCGTTCGACGTCGGCGCCGGCGCACCGCCTCCTCCGCCACCCCCGACTCCGGCTCCGGCCCCGGCGAAGAAGCTGAACGCGACCGTCGGTCCGGGAGCGACGATCTCGCTCCGCAGTCCGGCGGGAGCGCGGGTGCTGACGTTGAAGGCCGGCGCGTACGTCATCACAGTGCGCGACCGCACGAAGCTGCACAACTTCCACCTCACCGGAGTCGGCGTCAACCGGAAGACAGGGGTCGCGCGGGTCGCTACGGTCACCTGGAACCTGACGCTCAAGCGCGGCAAGCTCGTCTTCCTCTCGGACAAGAGCCCGCTGAGACTGCGCGGAACCGTCACGGTGTCTTAGAAGCTCTAACGCAGTGAAGCTCTGAGCCGCCGAGCGCGCTCGGCGGCGCGATGCAGCGTCCTCAGTCGCGCCGATATGTCTACATATCGGCGCTCCCTGCGTCCTTGCCTCGCACCACCCAGCGCACCCCGGCGACGAGGCCCATTACGTTAGAGCTTCTCAGGCGCGCCGGCTCGGCTTGACGAGGCCCGCGTCGGGCCCGCCCGCCGCGTGGATCTCGGCCTCGCGCTCGAGCTCCGAGTTCAGCTCGGCGCCGAAGAGGAGCGCGAAAGCCGAGTAGTTCAGCCAGAGGAGCAGCACGATCCCGCTCGCCAGGGCGCCATATGTCTTCGAGTACGACTCGGAGAAGCTCGTGTAGAGGGCGAAGAGCCCCGAGAGCGCGAGCCAGGTGATCCCGCCGACGAGCGCGCCCGGTGAGAGCCAGCGCCAGTCGCGGATCTCGACGTTCGGCGCCAGGTAGTAGACGATCGCGAAGAAGAGGAGGATCGCGGCGAAGGCGATCGGCCAGCGCGCGATCGACCAGACGAGGTCGAAGGCGCCGCCGAGCCTGGCCTGCTCGGCGATCGCTTTCCCGAGCGGACCGCCGAAGACGATCAGGAGCAGCAAGCCCGCGGTCGTCAGCGCGGTGAGGACGACGAGCAGGATCGCGATCAGCCGCGTCTTCCAGAACGGCCGGGTCTCGACTCGCTCGTAAGCGCGGTTGACGGCCTTCAGCACGGAGCCCATCGCTCCGCTCGCCGCCCAGGTCGCACCCGCTGCCCCGACGAAGAACGCGAGCACCGAGGTGCCCTTGGACGTCTCCTGCTGCAATGTGTCGATCGTCTCGAGGACATCGCCCGGCGCGATCGGGGCGAGAAAGTCCTTCAGCGTGGGGTAGGCGTCGACGAGGTCGAGCAGACCGACGAGGAACACTACGGCCGGAAAGAACGCGAGCAGGGAGCTGAAGGCAATCTGCTGGGCCAGGCCCATGCAATCGTCGTCCAGGAACTCGCGGAACGAGCGCTTGAGGACGGCGAGCCACTCGGCGCAGGAGAGCCGGTGAGGGCTCGAGGGTGCCGTTCCGACGCGGGAGGTCAGCGCTCGCGGCCCTTGCGGGCGAGGAAGCGCATCGTCGCGCCGATCCCGCCGGCGAGGAAGAACCCGGCCCCCAGCGCGCCCGCGGCGACGACGGGTAGGTTGGCACGGAGCTTGCCGGCCACATCGGTAGCTGCGCCGAGCCCCTCGCGGAGATTCTCGACTGCGTGGGCGAGTTGCTCGCGCTCGGTCTCGATCTCGCGCCGGATCGTCTCGGGCGTGCGCCCGTTCAGGCTAGTTGCTGCCATTGGCCTTCAAGGCTTCCGTGGTCAGCTTCGCCTCTCGGATCGCCTGCTCCGGCAAGGGAGGAGTCCCCTTCCTGATCCGGGAGAACGCGAGCAGCCCGAGAACGAAAGTAATTGCGAAGAGGACGACCGTCACGAGCAGTAGCGCCAGCCAGGTATCGAGGAAGGTCGCGAGCGCGGCTGCGATGGTGGCCAGGAGGAATCCAAGCGCGAAGAGGCCGAGGAGAGCGGCGCCGAGCCCGAATCCCAGGCCCATTCCGAGCGAGCCGACCTTGCGCTTCAGCTCCAGGCCGGCGAGCTCGAGCTCGAGCTTCGCCAGCGAGCTCGCGTGCTCGGCCACCTGCTTGGCGGCGCCACCGACTCCCGGTGTGGGGCTACCGGCGCGGGTGGGCATGACCTCTCCAGTCGATCGCCTTGGCGAGCAGGGTACCGAGCCCGAACGCTGCGCCTGCGACAGCGAACGGGTTCGGACCCGTGCCGTCGGGCTGCCGCGCCCCGTGCTGCGGAGCCGACGGAGCATGCACCTGCGTCGAGCCGGGCTCCTGGTTCTTCGGCGCTTCGCCCTTCGCGCGCGCCACGATCAACGACGGCTTCAGCTTGCGCAGGAAGCTCGCGTCGTCGGCCAGCTCGCCCGCCAGCTTCGCCGCGAGCCCACCGCGCGCAGCCGCCTTGCCGGCGAGCGCTTCAAGCTTGTCGGCGCCATGCTCGACCGCCTTGTCGCCTTTGGAGCTCATCGCTTCGCAGGCGGCTTCTCGCCCGTCGCGATGCGCCAGATTCCGGAGGCAGCCCGACGGGCGACCATCGTCGACGCCGCGCCGAGGGCGCCGTAGAGGCCGAGCCAGAGAGCCTTGCGGAGCATGCAGTCGTGGTTGCCCCGGCCGGGGTTCGGCAAACGTTCGGCTCTCTGGACTACGGTGAGCGCATGGGTCGGCACTCGCCCCACCTGACGAAACCGGAGCGTCAGCGGCTGATCGAGAGCGTGCTCACGAGACGGCGGGTGGGGACGCAGCTCGAGCTACGGGCGGCTCTCGAGTCGGCCGGCTGCACGGTCACCCAGGCGACGCTGTCGCGCGACCTGCGCGAGCTCGCCGTGACGAAGGTGGACGACGAGCTCGGGCGGCCTCGATACGTTCTCTCCGATCGCCCCCGCCGACGCGAGCCGGGCGCGGCGCTCGCCGAGATCCTCGCCCGGTACGGTCGTGGGCTGACCGCCGCGCAGAACATCGTCGTGATCCGGTCGGAGCTGGGCTCGGCGTCCGCGATCGCCCGCGCGCTCGATCGCGTGCGGCACCCGCTCGTCGTCGGGACGTTGGCGGGCGACGACACGTGCCTCGTGATCGCCGCAAGCGCTGCCGACGCAGAGGCTCTCGTGCGCGAGCTCGCCTGAGGGCCTGTCCAGAAAGTGGTCGCGGTGCGTGGCGCCTGCAAGCCGCCCTGATCCACTTTATGGACAGGCCCTAAAGGTCGGTCGTGTCGGGGCGGATCGTCTCGGACGGGGGTTGCTCGGGATGGTCGTCAAGCGCGGCGAAGGCGTTGGCGTCGAGGTCGAGCTCGACCCGGCCCTCGGTGATCGTCCCAACCAGCTCCGACGGCACGTAGCGCTTCGTGCGCAGGAGCCCGTGCGAGACGGAGAGCCCGTTGAAGATGTCCTTGTCCGAGTCGCCCACGACCTCGGCGATCTTGCCCAGCTCTTCGCCGTCCCGGCCCGCGACGACCCAGCCGGGCTCGATCAGCAGCCA
>JBPCJB010000167.1:0-17178 GCA_051005735.1 Gaiellaceae bacterium
GCCTTCGCCGGCGGCGCCGAGGTACGAGCCCGGCGCGACGAGGATCCCGTGCTCGAGCAGGCGCTCCGCGAACGCCTCCGAGCTCTCGCCGGCGGGAACCGCGAGCCAGAGGTACATCGTCGCCTCGCCGCCCGCGACCCGCACGCCCTTGCGGCGGCAGAGCTCGAGGAAGAGCTCGCGCTTGCGTCCGTAGAGCGCGCGCGTTCGCTCGACGTGCGCCTCGTCTCCCCAGGCGACGACCGAAGCTCGCTGGACGAACTCCTGCGGCGCGGTGCCAACGGTCGGCCGGAAGGCCTTGAGCGCGGCGATCAGGGCGGGATCGCCGGCGACGAAGCCGCTGCGGTAGCCCGTCATCGAGCTCCGCTTGGAGAGCGTGTTGAAGACGGCGACGTTCGTCCGGTCGGCGAGCTGCAGCGCGGAGGCGGGCGGCTGCTCGAACCAGAGCTCGGTGTAGGCCTCGTCGGAGGCGACGACGAACCCGTGCTGCCGCGCCAGCTCCGCCAGCCGCTCGTAGAAGGGAAGCGGCGCCGTCGCTCCCGTCGGGTTGTTCGGATAGTTGACCCAGAAGACGGCGAGCCGGCCCCACGTCGCCTCGTCGATCAGTTCGAGGTCGGGGAGGAACCCGTTCCGCTCGTGCAGCTGCAGCGGCAGCGGGAACGCTCCCGCGAAGAGGGCACCGCGCTCGTAGACCGGATAGCCGGGCTCGGTAAACGCGACGGTGTCCTTGCCGCGCTCGAGGTCGACGACGACCTGCGCGAAGCTGAAGATCGCCTCCTTGCTGCCGAGAGTCGGGATCACTTCCGTGTCGGGATCGAGCTCGATCTCGAACCGGCGGCCGGCCCAGGCGGCGATCGCCTCGCGCAGCTCCGGTAGTCCCTGCGCCTGCGGATAGCCCATCCGGTCGCGAAGCCCGTCGATGAGCGCCTGCCGGATCAGCGGGTCGGTCGCCTCGCGCGGATCGCCCATTCCGAAGTCGATCACCTCGATGCCGCGAGCCTCGACCCGGCGTGCAGCCTCGTTCAGGCGCACAAACGGGTAGATCGGCTGGCGCTTCAGGACGGGAGAGATCGGCACAGTCGGACGCTACCGGCAGACGCCGCCGGTGAGGAACGCCCAGAGCGACTCGTAGGCCTTCACGAGCGCCGCGATCTCCACGCGCTCGTCGCGGCGGTGGGCGTACAGGGGCGCGCCGGGGCCGAAGTTGACCGCGTCGATTCCGTGTGCGGTGAAGTCAGCGACGTTCGTCCAGGCCTGCTTCGGCTCGAGCGCGAGGTCTCCGGCCGCGCGGAGTCGCTGCAGAAGCGGCGAATCCGTGACGACGCGGGCGGGCGGAGAGTCGCCCGCCGGAACGTAGTCGGCCCCGACAGGAACAAGCTCGCGCAGATACGCCTCGGCGCTCTCGCGCGAGCGGTCAGGCGCATAGCGGAAGTTGACGTGCGCCGTGACCCGATCAGGGATCACGTTGTCGGCGATCCCGCCCTCGATCCGCGTGAGGCTGACGACCTCGGTGAACGTGAGGCCGCCGACCTCGACCGGCCGCGGCTCGGTCTCGGCTAGCGGTCGCAGCCCGTCGAGCGCCTTCTCGATCGCGTTCTCCGCCAGCCACGGCCGGGCCGAGTGGCCGCTGACTCCGTGAAAGACGAGCTGCGCGTTCAGGTTGCCGAGACACCCTGCCTGGATCGTGCAGTCGGTCGGCTCGAGCAGGATCGCCAGCTCCGCCTCGTGAACGGGCGGCACGCTGTCGAAGAAGTGGGGAAGCGCGCTCTCGGACGCGGGAAGCTCCTCCCTGGGAAAGAAGAGGAAGTTGAGATCCAGGTCCTGAGTCGCGCGCAGATCCTGCCATGCCTGCGCAAGCTCGATCATCACCGCGACACCGGCCTTCATATCGCTAGCGCCGAGACCCACCACCTCGGTCTCCGTGACGCGGCCCGGCAGATTGCCCTGTCCGGGAACGGTGTCGAGATGGCCGGCGAGCACCACGAGCGGACGCCCGCCGAGACTGGCGCCGTACCAGAGCGTCTCGCCGACGCGCCACGTCGGCTCGCCGAGCGCGTCCTCGACGTACGAGGCAATCGCCGCCTCGTGACGGCTCTCGGAGGGGATGTCGACGAGCTCGAGCGTCCGCGTCGCTAGCCGTCCTGCAAGTCCTGAGTCGGCGGCGCGTGGCACAGCGGCAAGCGTGGCACAATCCAACGCGTGACGACGCGTCAGCCAGAACCTCAGCCGGGCGCCGAGCCCGAGCGGGGGTTCGTGCTGGCCCTGCTGCCAAGGGGCGCCGACGCCGACGACGAGCTGGCCGAGCTCCAGGAGCTCGCCCGGACGGCGCTCGTTCAGCCGGTTGCCCAGCTCGTGCAGCAGCGAACGCGTCCCGATCCGCGCACCTATGTGGGCAAGGGCAAGCTCGAGGAGCTGAGGGCCGAGTACGCGCAGGCGAACGCCGAGGTGCTGCTGGTCGACGGGGAGCTCGATCCGACGCAGCAGCGGACGCTCGAGAACGCGCTCGAGGCGCGGGTCGTCGACCGGACGCAGTTGATCCTCGACATCTTCGCCCAGCACGCGACGAGCGCCGAGGGGAAGCTCCAGGTCGAGCTCGCGCAGCTCGAGTACAACCTGCCTCGGATGCGCGGGATGTGGAAGCACCTCGAGCGCCTCGGCGGCGGCACCGGCGCCGTCGGCGCTGGGGTCGGCACGCGCGGCCCTGGCGAGTCGCAGCTCGAGACCGACCGCCGGCTCGCAAACCGCCGCGTCGTCGTCCTCAGGCGTCGTCTGAAGGAGATCGAGAAGCAGCGCGGGCTCCGGCGCAAGGAGCGCGAACGCACGCAGATCCCCACGGTAGCGCTGGCCGGTTACACCAACGTCGGCAAGTCGACGCTCCTTAACGCCCTCACGGATGCGGATGTCTCCGTCGACAACCGTCTCTTCGAGACGCTCGACCCGACGACCCGCGGCTTCGAGCACGACGGCAAGCGCTACCTCGTGACGGACACGGTCGGCTTCATCCGCCGGCTGCCGACGCAGCTCGTCGAGGGCTTCGCGTCCACCCTCGAGGAGACCCTCGTCGCCGACCTGATCCTGCACGTCGTCGACGCGTCCGTGGGCGACGAGAAGCTCGAGGAGATGATCGGCTCCGTCGACACCGTGCTCGCCGAGATCGGCGCCGACCAGGTGCCGCTCGAGCTCGTCCTGAACAAGATCGACCGGCTCGACCCGCTCGGCCGCCGACGCCTCGCCAATCGCTTTCCGGGCGCGCTCCAGATCTCGGCGGCGACGGGAGTTGGGATCGACGAGTTGCGCCAGCGGATCGCCGAGCGCTTCTCCGACCGGTTCGTTGATGTGCGCCTCTTCCTCCCCTACGAGGACGGCGGCCGTCTCGCCGAGCTGTACGAGCTCGGCGCGCCGATCGACGAGCGCGAGGACCGGGAGGAGGGCGTGCTCGTGCGGGCCCGGCTGCCGCAGCGCGAGGTGCGCCGGTTCGCCCGCTATCTCGTCGCCCAGTCGGCCGAGGAGCCACGCGAGGACTCCGCGGTCGAAGGCCGTTGGCGCAGTTAGCGATCACCCGGCTGCGGCCGGAAGCGATGATTCCCGAGCGCGCGTACGCAGCCGACGCGGGCCTCGACCTCGCCGCCTGTGAGCGGGTCGAGCTCGGTCCCGGCGAGCGACAGACAGTGGGGACGGGTCTCGCCGTCGCGATCCCCGAGGGGCACGCCGGCTTCGTCCAACCTCGCTCCGGGCTCGCGGCCAGGCACGGGATCACGATCGTCAACTCTCCGGGCTTGATCGACGCCGGCTATCGCGGCGAGCTTCGGATCGTGCTCCTGAACACGGACTCGAGCAGGGGGTTCACCGTTGAGCCGGGAATGCGGATCGCTCAGCTCGTCGTCCTGGCGCTTCCCGAGGTCGAGCTCGTCGAGGTCGACGAGCTGCCGGAGAGCGAGCGCGGCGTGCGCGGCTTCGGCTCATCCAGGTTGTGAGCGACGGCGGATGAGGCTCGAGCCGCGGATCCGGGTCTCGGCGATGCTGCGCTGGCATGGGCGAATCCTCCTCTGTCGCCACGAGAAGCGGGGCGGCGACGTCTGGCTGCTGCCGGGCGGAGGGGTCAAGTCCGGCGAGAGTCTGATCGTGGCGCTCGCGCGTGAGCTCGCCGAGGAGGTGGGGATCGAGGCGCCGCCGGTCGAGGGGCCGGTCGCCCTCGTCGACTCGATCGCGCCCGTCCGCAGCCTGAGCACGAAGCACGTCGTCCACATCATCTTCGCCGGCGATTACGACGGCTCGCTCGAGGATGTGGTCTCGCGCGACGAGGCCGTGAGCGGCCACCGCCTGTTCGCGCTCGACGAGCTCGATGGGATCGTCGTCCATCCGCCGATCCAACGCTTCCTCCAGCGCTGGCAGCCGGGCGACCCGGCCGTCTACCTGGGTGCGCTCTGGCGTCCGTGACCCGCCGCAAGGAGTGGCAGATCCGACACAGAGACGTCACACCTGTGTGACGAGTTCCTCGATAGCGTTTCGGTAGGGACACCCGGGGTGCCCCTGGGGGCACGTAGGGACGCGGTAGGGGCGCGCTCGTCTCAGCGGTAGGATCAGGGCGTGGCGCACGACGAGCTGCTGAGGCTGACCGCCGACTACGCGGCGCAGTACCTGGGGTCGCTCACCGAGCGCCCGGTCTCGGCGCCGGCGACGATCGAGGAGCTGCGCGAGGCCCTCGCCGGGCCACTTCCCGACCGGTCGACCGATCCCGAGCAGGTGATCGCCGAGCTGATCGCCGCCGCTGAGCCGGGCGTCGTCGCGACCGGCAGCGGACGTTACTTCGGCTTCGTGATCGGCGGCGCGCTGCCAGCTGCGCTCGCCGCCGATTGGCTCACCTCGACCTGGGATCAGAACGCCGGGCTCGTCGCCGGCGGCCCGAGCGCCGCCGTCGTCGAGGAGGTGTGCCTCGAGTGGTTGCGCGAGCTTCTCGGGCTGCCGAGCGGCGTCTCCGCAGGCTTCGTCACCGGCTGTCAAATGGCTCATGTGACCGCGCTTGCCGCTGCGCGGCACCACCAGCTCGAGCGCACCGGCTGGGACCTCGCCCGCGGCGGGCTCCAGGGCGCTCCGCGGATCCGCATCTTCGTCGGCGCCGAGCGCCATGTCACCGTCGATCGGGCCTTTCGCTTCCTCGGCCTCGGCGCCGAGCAGATCGAGGTCGTCGCAGCCGATGGGCAGGGCAGGATGCGCCCCGACGCACTCCGGGCCGCGCTCGCCGGAGCGACCGGGCCGATCATCGTCTGCGCCCAGGCCGGCAATGTGAACACCGGCTCGTTCGACCTTCTCGAGGAGATCGCAGACGCGGCCGAGGTCGCCGGCGCGTGGCTCCACGTCGACGGCGCCTTCGGCCTCTGTGCGGCTACTTCGCCCCGGTTTCGCCACCTCCTCGCCGGCGCCGAGCGGGCCGACTCGTGGGCGACCGACGGCCACAAGTGGCTGAACGTGCCGTACGACTCCGGGATCGCCTTCTGCGCCCATCCGGACTCGCATCGTGCAGCGATGTCCGTCAGAGCCGCCTACCTCGAGCAGGCCGAACCCGACGCCGCCCGCGACCAGCTCGACTGGAACCCCGAGTTCTCGCGGCGCGCGCGCGGCTTCCCGATCTACGCGGCGATCCGCTCGCTCGGCCGGTCGGGAATCGCCGCGATGGTCGAAGGCTCGTGCGATCGAGCGCGGGAGCTCGCGAGCATCCTCGGCGCCGCAGAGGGCGTCGAGATCCTGAACGAGGTCGTCTTGAACCAGGTGCTCGTCCGCTTCGCCGGCGACGACAGGGTCACGCAGGACGTCGTCCGGCACGTCCAGGAGGACGGAACCTGTTGGCTCTCCGGGACGACCTGGCAAGGACGCGGTGCGATGCGGATCTCCGTCTCGAACTGGCAGACGAGCGCCGAGGACGTCGAGCGGTCTGCGGGCGCGATCCTAGAAGCGGCCGCCGCGGTCTCGGGCTCGCTGCGCTGAGACGGCGTGGGCCTCGGCTTCGAGGCGATCGGGGAGTGGCTCGAGCTCCTGCGACACGCCACCGGCGTGCGCCAGCGCCTGCGCGAGCAACCAGTCGGCGAGCCACGGATTGCGAGGAAGGAGCGGGCCGTGCAGGTAGGTCCCGATTGCCCGGCCGACCCGGCAGCCCTCGTAGCCCGACTCGCCGTCGTTCCCGAATCCGGCGATTACTCGGCCGAGAGGCTCGGCGCCGGGATCGAGGCGAGTGCGGCCGGCGTGGTTCTCGAAGCCCGCGAGCGTGTGTCGCTCACGGGGCTCGAGCTCGCAGTCGAGCAGGACGTCGCCGATCATCCGGCGATCGCCGGCGACGGTCTCGTGCGGGAAGAGACCCACACCCGGCAGGTCGACGCCGCGGAGATCGTGATAACCGCGGCCGAGCAGCTGATAGCCGCCGCAGACGGCGAGCACAGCCGCGCCATCCGCCACCGCCGCGTGCACCGCGCCTGATTTGGCCTGCAGATCCGCCGCCACGAGCGCCTGCTCGCGATCCTGGCCGCCGCCGATGTAGAGCAGGTCGTGCGCCCCCGGCCGCAGCTCATCGCCGAGACCGACCGGCTCGACCGTGAGCTCGTGGCCCCGGAGGAGAGCCCGCCGTTCGAGGACCGCGATATTCCCGCGGTCGGCGTAGATGTTCAGATAGTCCGGATACAGATGTCCGACTCGAAGTCTCATGGCTTCGCCTCCCAGTAGGGTCGCGTCAGTCCTCGCTCCGTCACGATGCGCTGCAACGCGAGCATCGCCGTGTAGGTGGGCAGCACCACGAGCTCGCCGCCCGGCGGGGTCAGCTCGAGCCCGCGGTCGAGCGCCCGCTCCAGATCCGGCTCGAGCTCGAGGTCATTCTCGTCGAGGCCTCCGTAGGCACAGCGCAGACCCAGCTCCGCGGCGCGGTCGCCCGAGGCGATCACCCGCTCGGTCGTCGCGAGCAGCGGCTCGAAGTCGACGTCCCAGATCCAGGAGACGTCCTTCCCGTCGGCGATCGCATCGTTCAGAGCGAGGAGCAGAACCGCGGGAGCGCCGCCATCCTCGAGTGTCCGCACCACCTCGTTTGCGCCTGCCGGATTCTTGATCAGGAGGATCAGAATCGACTTGTCATCGCTCGCGATCCGCTCGAAGCGCCCAAACGCCGGATCGAATCGCTCGAGCCCATCCTTGATCCGGTCGAGCTCGACGCCGAGCGCCTGGGCGAGCGCAGCCGCGCCGACCGCGTTGTAGACGTTGTAGAGCCCTGGGAGGCGCAGCCGGATCGGCGCCGACCCGGCGGGGGTCCCGAGTTCGAAGGCGGCGCTCTCGAGCCCCTGCAGCTCGATCCCACGAGCGACGACCTGTAGCTGGGGGCGTGCGTGGCCGCAGGCGGGACAGCCGTAGTCGCCCAGGTGCCCAACGTAGGCCGCGGCGAACTCGTAGGGATGGCCGCAGACGATGCAGTAACGACTGTCAGCCGCATGCTGGAGCGCGTGCCGCGCGTGTCGGGGATCGTCCAGCCCATAGGCGATCGCACCTTCCCGCGCAGCGGCCAGGCTGCCGACCTGCGGATCGTCGCCGTTGACGACGAGCGTCGTCGAGTGGGGGAGTGCGCGCACAGCCTGTCGCCAGCCTTCCGCCACGTGCTCGAGCTCGCCGTAGCGATCGAGCTGGTCGCGAAAGAGGTTTCCGAGGAGCAGGGCGCGGGGCCGAAGCCGTCGAGCCGCCTCCGGAAGCGCTGCCTCGTCGACCTCGAGCAAGCCGAGCTCCGCGTCGTCCGCCGCTAGGAGGGCGGAGGCGATTCCCGAGAGCAGGTTGGCGCCAGAGCGGTTCCAGGCGAGTCGAGCTCCGGGTCCGAGGATCTCGGCGACCATCGCGGTCGTGGTGGTCTTGCCATTCGTGGCCGAGACGACCACGGCGCCGAGGGGAAGTCGGGCTGCGAGCGCGTCGATCGCTCCGGGATCGAGCTTCCAGAGCAGCTTGCCCGGAATCGTCGTGCCGCCGCCCGTCCGCGCGAGCCGGGAGAGCCGGGAGGCGAGCCGGGCGGCGGTCGATTCGATGGCGAGGCGGGCGCTCATCTTGCTTCGAGCCTAGATGAGGCCGTCCGAAACCGGCGTGCCTGCTCGCGCCCCCTTGCATAATCGTCAGTCTGCTCTAAGCTCCTTGCATGGCACGAGGTCGCCGCCATCCGTCGGTGGCAGGCATCGATCCCCAGGCGCTCGCCGATTTTCAGGCGGGGATCCGAAAGCGGTACACCGACGACCAGATCCTGGCGGAGCTCCGGGAGAGCGCGGCGCGACTCGGACGCTCGCCGACCATGCGGGAGTTCGCCGCCGACCCCCAGACGAAGGTGCATCCGCAGACGGTGATCGAGCATTTCGGGAGCTGGAACGCGGCGAAGCGCCGGGCCGGCCTCGTCCCACGGCGGTTCGCGACCCGCGAGGAACTGCTGGGCCGCCTGCGCGCGCTCGGCGAGGAGCTGGGGAGGACGCCGACGGCCCGCGATCTTGACGCGCGCAAAGGCTCGATGCCCTCCAAGTCGCTGCTTTGGCACACGTTCGGCTCGCTCGCGCAGGCGCTTCGAGAAGCCGGATTCGACGTTCCCCTAGGCGAGGAACGGCTCGAGCGGGCCGTGGAGCAGGGAGCAACGCTTGCGCGTGACCTTGGCCGCCTACCCAAGATGGACGACTGGAAGCAGGCTCGGCGCGCGGATGCGTCGCTGCTGACCGAGTGGCAGGTCTACCGGATGATCGACGTCCAGCCGGCGTGGGCCGCGTTCCAGTACCTCGTCCGCGAGCGGTTGCTCGACGAGAACGTCAGCGTCGCGCCGGACGGCGCCGTTGGCTAACTGGCCGCGAGAGCGATCGCCGCGAGCCGCTTGAGGCAGGAGACGCCCTCCTGCGGGGCCCGAACGGAGGGGAGGATCGTCTCCTCGATATAGGACCGATCCGGATGGAAGCGATGGACGGCCTCAACGCGGCCGTCGACGACGTGGAGCAACGTCCCCTCGTCGAGCTCGCGCTTGCGCAGGGTCAGCCGGATCGTCCGTTCCAGCACGTCCAACGCGTCGCGGGTCGAGGCGAAGAAGAGCTCCTTGCCGCTCGTCCCGATCCAGAGCGGCCGGCCGACGGCGCGGGCGAGGAAGAGCGTGGAGGGGGCACGCTCGTCGAGCCAGCTCGTGGCCATCGCGCCGTGCAGCTCCTCGAGCGCCTCGGAGCGACCGTCGGCGTGCTCGGCGAGCGCGAAGATCGCCTCGGAGTCGACGGTCATGTCCGGAGTGGCGCGCTGGAAGCCGTAGCGCTCGAAGATCTCGTCGTCGTTGACGATGATCCCGTTGTGGATCCCGACCACGGCGCCGTGTCGGATCGGGTGGTTGTTGGCCTCGATCCTGGGGTGGCCCTTGGTGTAATCGCGGACGTGCACGAGCACCTGGGTCGCGGCCGCCGGCACGTGCAACTCCTCGAGCAGAGCGCTCGCCCCCGACCGCCGCTTGACGACGCTGACGCCGGAATCGGCGCTCCGGTAGGCATAGCCGACCGCGTCCGCGCCTCGCTCGGCGATCCCGGCCAGCAGCGCCTGCGCCGCGAGCGTCCTTCTCACCTGGGAGGCTGGGTCGAGGCTGTATCCGGCGATTCCACACATGCTTCGGTTGATCCTAGGTTCGTTATCGGCTGGTGAGGACTGGACTTGAAAAGGCTAGACGAAAGGTGTTGTGGGGAAGTTAGGGCGGACGTCGTCGGCGCCAAGCCAGGTTCGCCACAGGCGCCCCGTTCCCTCGCTCCGACCCCCATGCTCAAGCCTGCGCCGCTCCACGCCGATAGATCGCTCACAGTGGAGCACAATGCAGCCGAGCCCCTCGCCGACCCCAGATCCGAGCCGCATCTGGAGCTCCTGCCCGCGTTGGACGATCCGGCCGGGGAGGAACCCGAGAGCGAGGACGAGCCCACCGGGAACGGGCCCGATGGCGCGCCTGTCGCGGAGACGACTCAGGACCCTCTCAAGCTCTATGTTCGCGCGATCGGCGATGGGCGCCTCCTCACGGTCAATGAGGAGCGCGAGCTCGCGCGGCGCAAGGATCTCGGCGACGAGGCAGCCAAACGGAAGCTGATCGAGTCGAACCTCCGGCTCGTGATGTCGATCACCCGCAACTACACGAAGGCGGGAGTGCCGCTGCTCGATCTGATCCAGGAGGGAAATCTCGGCCTGATCCGGGCGGTCGAGAAGTTCGACTACCGAATGGGGTTCAAGCTCTCGACCTATGCCACCTGGTGGATCCGCCAGGCCGTCACCCGCGCCCTCGCCGAGCAGGGGCGGACGATCCGGCTCCCCGTTCATGTCGCCGAGCAGGTACGGCGGGTGACGCGCTCACGCCGGTTGCTCGCCCAGAAGCTGAACCGCGAGCCGAAGCTCGAGGAGATCGCCGAGGAGAGCGGCTTCACGCCCCTCCGCGTCCGCGAGCTGCTCGAGCTCGTCGAGGACTCGCTCAGTCTCGAGACACCGGTGGGCGACGGGGAGAGCCTTTACGGCGACCTCCTCCAGGACACGAAGTCGGCCGAGCCGGACGTCGAGACCGCCGAGCGGTTGCGCGCCCAGGAGCTCGGGGTGGCCCTCGAATCGCTGAATCCTCGCATGCGACACGTCCTCGGCAGGCGCTTCGGGCTGGACGGCGCCGCCCCCGAGACGCTCGAAGAGGTCGGCGCCGGCCTCGGGATCACGCGTGAGCGCGTTCGGCAGCTCGAGTCTCGCGCCCTGCGCGAGCTCCGCTCGATCGCCCCGGCGCTCGAGTTCTACCTGCGGACGTAACGAGAGTTCTAAGCGCCAGAGCTTGCGTTTCAGAAACACAAGCCAACGGCTCTGGCGGGTTCAGTGGAGCGCGACCGCTTCCATCTCGCGCAGCGTCGAGAGCCGCTTGAGCGAGTCGATCTCGATCTGACGCACGCGCTCGCGGGTCAGCCCGAGTCGCCGGCCGATCTCCTCGAGCGTCTTTGGCTCGGAGTCTGCGAGGCCGTAGCGAAGGGTCACGACCTGGCGCTCGCGCTCACCGAGCGTCTCCAGCGCCTCCTTCAGCGCCTGGCTCCGCAGCGAGACCTCGACCTCCTCCCCGGGTAGCGGCCCATCGCCGGCGACAAAGTCGCCGAAGACGGCGTCCTCGGTCTCGCCGACGGGCTGGTCGAGGCTTGTCGACGCGCGCGCGGCAGCCCGAACCTCGATCGCCTGCTGAAGGGGCAGCGAGGCTTCCTCGGCGATCTCCTCGAGCTTCGGCTCGCGGCCGAGCTGTGTCCAGAGCGTCCGCTCGGCGCGATTCATCTTCTGCAGCCGCTCGACGCTGTGAACGGGCATCCGAATCGTGCGAGCCTTGCCCGCCAGGGCTCGCGCGACCGCCTGGCGGATCCACCAGGTCGCATAGGTCGAGAACTTGAAGCCGCGGCGCCAGTCGAACTTCTCGACGGCGCGGATCAGGCCGAGCGTCCCTTCCTGGATCAGGTCGAGAAACGGCAGCCCCTGATTACGATAGTTCTTGGCGATCGAGACGACGAGCCGGAGGTTCGACTGGATCATCCGCTGCTTCGCCGCCGGGTCGCCTCGTTCGATCCGCTTCGCGAGCTCGACCTCTTGGGCGGCGGTCAGGAGCTGGTGGCGACCTGCTTCGCGCAGGAAGAGCTGGAGCGCGTCGGTCGTCGTCTCCTGAGCAGCGGCCGGCGCCACAGCAAGCTCGGGAGAGGCCGCTTCCGACTCAGGCGAAGCCGGATCCTCCGGAACCAGCTCGATTCCACGATGCTCGAGCTCACGATGGAGCGCGTCCTGCTCGAACACGTCGAGCTCGTGTGCCTCGACGAGCTCGACAAGCTGAGCCGCGCGCAAGGACCCCGCCTGCTCGGCGCCCTCGAGCAACTGCTGAACGCCGTCATTGCGAAGGATGTGGTCGATGTCGATCGTCGTCATAGGTGCGGCGGCAAGCCTGCGCGACTTCTACCTGGACGATCGGCCTCTGAAACGCCGCGATCGCCCACGCACGATAAGCGACGTTATGTCAAGTTGGCACTCGCGAGGCCTGGCGCGTCGTCGCGAGCGCCACTCCCCCGAGCAGGACCGCGATTCCGAGGAGCTGCACCGACGATGGATCCTCGGACAAGAGCACGAGCGCGAGGATCACCGTTCCGACCGGTTGCAGGGTCAGCAACATCGACGTCACGATGGCGTCGAGTCGCGGCAGCGAGACCGATGCTCAGAATCCGGCTGAGCGGATGCCCGTCACGATCAGGAGCAGCACGACCGCGGCGGCAAGCAGGCGATAGACCACGAAGAGCGAGTAGTCGTGCCGGCGCACGTACCCGAGAAGCGCCGAGATGGCGAGGAGGCCGCTCGCTCCGGACGCCAGCGAGCCGACGAGGAAGGGGCCGGTGGCGCCGGGAGGCAGATCGGCGAGCAGGACATCGGTGATTCCCTTGTACGCCACGGCGCCGAAGGTGATCGGGACGAGCAGCAGGAACGAGAAACGCGCCGCCGAGTCGCGATCGAGCCCGAGGAACCTCCCCGCGGTGATCGTGATCCCCGAGCGCGACACGCCCGGCATCAGGGAGAGGCATTGCGCGAGCCCGACCGCTACCGCCGCCCGAAACCCGAGATTCCCCATCCGCTTCGACTCCGGCTGCCGGTCGGCCAGCCAGAGCAGGCCCCCGAAGAGAGCGAGCAGGATCGCGATCTGCCACGGCTCCCCCAGGTTCTCTGCGATCAGGGTCTCTCCAAGCGCCCCGACGAGCGCGGCCGGGACGGTCGCGATCGCCACGAGCCACGCGATCCGCTCGTCCACCGTCTCGATCCGCCGCCGGCGCAAGGAGCCTGCCCACGCCGCCGCGAGTCGGAGGATGTCCTCGCGGAAGTAGGCGGCGACTGCGATCAGAGTTCCCAGATGAAGGGAGACGTCGAAGGTCTGATTGAAGGCGTCATTCTCCTTCAGGAACTCCCAGTCGAAGAGCCAGGGGACGAGGATCAGGTGGCCCGAGGAGGAGATCGGGAGCAGCTCGGTCGCGCCCTGCACGAGCCCGAGCACGAGCGCCTGCCAGTTCGGGAGCGCCTCAGCGCTATCCCCGATTCCGAGCACGGTCAGGACGAGCGCAGCGAGGAATGCAGCGCCCGCTACGGCATAGACGCCCGCCCGGTGCATCGCGCGATCCTAGAGGCGTGGTCGGGCTAGTCGCCGCGTAAGCGCACGAAGAGGAAGATCGCGGCCGCGCTGACGAGCGAGAGGATCAGTGCCGTGGCGCTCGAGACGCCGACTGCGAGCATCCCGAGCCACAGGATGACGAAGAAGAGAGCGGCCCAGAGGAAAGCCTGCACTCCCTGATCGATGCTCGGGAAGCGGAGATGCATCGCGCCGATCGTACTGCACCCGACCGCACCCCAATCACCTCGGCGGGCTGCGGAGAAACTTTCCGCAAATTGCGGTGTTCATCCCCGGGAGCGCTTGCTCGCAAGACGACACCCGACTAGGTTCTGGCGTGCAGGGAGCACGGAGCGCGACTAGACCGAAGCCGAGCTCGAGGGCCGTACGCGCAAGCGGAAAGTCAGCGGGCACGGTGGACGAAAGCGCCACCGGCTCCCTGAATTTTTGCGTCCACCGCTACCGGGTGCTGCCGAGCGCTCGCAGGAGTCGATGTGCGAATTCGGCGCCCAGCAGGGCCTCGAGTCGGCTGAGCGCTGTCGGATCTGGCGCCTCCCGATCGAGCGCGAAGCAGTGGGCGAGCAGGAGATCGGAAGCAGCCGTCTCACGCGGACTGACGGCAGCTGCTTCCATCAGCTTCCGTATCGGCTTCGGAGCGCAGTCCGAGCGATCCCTGGCGCGAGTGAAACGCCGGGGCCTGGTTTTCAGCGCTCGTCGCGGTCGTCCCTCCCGCCGACGCGACGCAGCCCGAAGCGACGGCCACGATCGGGCTGGTCCTCCGCCGAGGGCGTTGCATCAGCCGCTCGTTCGGCTGTGAGCGCCTCGTCGGCGTCGCGCTCTCGCGCGGTCTCGACCGGCGCCACGCGCCGCCTCTGCTCGACCGTCTCGTCGACCCCCACCGCGGCGCCTGGGCCGGCGGTATCGAAGGTCAAGCCGAAGACGAGTCCGATCCCGAAGGCGACCGCCGCGAGCAGCTCGCCGAGGTCGCTGACGACGCCGTCGACGCCTAGATCGCGCGACCAGTTCGAGGTGTTGAAGAAGTCTGCGGGCTGCCTCGCGAGGAGCACCCATCCTCCGACCAGGAGGACCGGTAGGAACCCGAGCAGGAAGACGCCGGCCGAGAGCCGCGGCAGCCCCCACTTCGTCCACCCTCCGACAATCTGCGACAGAGCCATCGTGAGCCCGCCCGCGGCGATCAGGCCGTAGGTCGTCCAGTACTCGTCCGAAGAGCCGGTTCCGATCTGCGCGGCCAGCCAGATCAGGAATCCGGCGACGGCGGCCCCGACGAGCGTCGAGACACCTCTGGTGATTCCGATCATCTCAGCCTCCGAGTTCGCGATTTCGCTTGGGGATCTGTTCCCGGCAGATCCGAAACGAACCGAAGCTAATGCAGATTCAGGCGGCGCTCGTCGAAACGCGACGAGTGGAGCTCGGCCCGGAACTCCTCGACCACCGCGAGGACGTCGTCGCCGAAGACGTGATCGACGACGCCGACGCTCGCATCGTTCCAGAAGGGCAGATCGACGTGCTCCGGCGTGACGAGGTTGACCGAGAGGGCGTCGCAGACGGGACAGCGAACCGCGAGCCCGAGGCAGCGTTCCGCGGGAGCGACCGCGACGAACGAGGACGGGAACACGGGCCGCGGCCGGCCCTCGGGAAAGCAGAAGAAGCTCCAGGGCCATTCCCCTGCGCCGACGCGGCTCGCAACAGCTCCGGTGAGCTCCGCTCCGGCATCGTCGAAGCGCGAAGTCATCAGGTTCAGGAACCGACCGGCCGCCGCGCCGAGCGGTGCCCAGTCGAGGTCGTCGTGCGCGACGAGACCCGTATGCTCCCCACCGCAACCGCAGTCGAAGCGAACACCGTAGACGGCAGGATGGGAGGCGCCCGGGAGCCGCTCGAGCCGGCGGAATGCCGACAGCGGCACCCGCGCCTCCTGGCGCTGCGGACACGCGAACGTGTATCGACCGGTGAGTGCGTCGTACATGCCGCAATGATCATCGGCAGATCGGACGCGGAGCTACAGGATGCGCAGCGTTCTCTAGGAGGGCTTGGCGGAATGGCGCTCGTTCGGATCGGTGCGATGGGTGCGCTGTGGCAAGGACGCAGGGAGCGTTCATACCTGTAGGTATGGACGCGACTGCGGACGCCGCCACGGCGTGCCCAGCGCGCCGAACCGGGCACAGCCGGTATTTCGCCAAGCCCTCCTAATACTCGATCAGCGAATGGACGTCGTAGCCGTCCAGTCGCTTGCGGCCGTTCAGGAACGTCAAGTCGATGATGAACGCGACGCCGACGACCTCGCCGCCGAGCTCCTCGATCAGGCCCCCGATCGCCTCGACGGTGCCGCCGGTCGCGAGTACGTCGTCGTGGACGAGCACCCGCACTCCCTGCCAGAACGACGAGGGATGGAGCTCGAGCGCGTTCTCTCCGTACTCGAGCGCGTAGGTGACGCTGACCGTATCGGGCGGAAGCTTGCCCGGGCGGCGTGCCGGCACGAAGCCGCAGCCGATCTCGCGGGCGATCGCCGCTCCGAGGATGAAGCCGCGCGCCTCTGCGCCGACGACGAGATCGGGTTGCTTCTGCCTCCCCCACTCGGCGAGCTCCGAGACCGCCTGCTGGAGACCCGCCGGGTGGGCGAGAAGCGGGCTGATGTCCTTGAAGCCGACTCCAGGCTGGGGGAAATCGGGCACCTCACGGACGAGCGTGCGGAGATCGAGGCTCACGGCCGCAAGACTCTAGACCACTACCGTTCGGCGAGAGCGCGCAGCTCACGCCAGAAGAGGAGGCGCGAGAGCTCCTGTGCAGCGTCGGCGAGCGCCTGGAGGTCATCCAGACCGGACTTCCTGCGCTCGGGATTGCGGGACCGAAGCGCCGGTGCGACGAGCTGCTCCAGGAGGCCGGCCTCACGCCCCGCCGAGTTGCGGAAGGTCCGGAGGTGTCTCGCGTCGATTCCGTAGTGGGAGAGGCGTCCGCAGGCGGCGGCGATCTCGGCGTCGCTCTCGCGGTAGAGGCGCTCGCCTGCCTCCATTCTCGGCGCGAGCAGGCCGAACTCTTCGAGCGCCCGCGCGAGCTCGCCGTCGATTCCCGCGCGCTCGCAGAGCTCTGCGAGGTCGAGCTCCGGCTCGCGATCCCCGAGCCCGGTCGGCGTGCGGCGCTTTCGCTCTGCGGCGGCCCCGCCGCTCGATAGCTCCTGCCTGATCACACGGAGGGGCAGGAACTCGTCGCGCTGGAGCCGCAGGATGGTCTCGAGCCGCTCGACGTCTTCCTCGCTGAAGAGCCGATAGCCGCCGCGCGTTCGCTTTGGCGTCAGCAGCCCCTGATCCTCCAGGTAGCGGATCTTCGAGATCGAGATGTCTACGAACTCCGGCTGCAGGCGCGCGCAGACCGCCCCGATCGTATGGAGGCGCTGCTCCGACCTCGAGCTGGTCACAGTGGTGCTCATCGACCTCGTAGAAACGTCAGTCGGTACTTGCCGATCTGGACCTCGTCGTCGTCCTCGATCTCGGTTTCGGCCGTCTCGATTCGACGCCGGTTGATGAAGGTCCCGTTCAAGCTCCCGAGATCCTTGATCGTGAATCGCTCGCCGTCCCGCACGAGCTCGGCGTGCTTGCGGGAGACGGTGACGTCGTCGAGGAAGACGTCGCACTCCGGCGAGCGGCCGATCAGCGTCCGCTCGCCGGAGGGGAAGAAGGTCTCCCCAGCGCGGCCACCGCCCGAGCGCACCACGAGCGCTGGCCCTTTGACCCCGGGATCCCCTGCGCCTGAGCCGCGGAGCGCCGCGCCGGGGTCATCGGCAACTTCCTCGGGCGTGAACGTCATCGTCTGCTCGCCCGTCTCGTCCTGCTTCAGATGTGTCCCGCATTTCGCGCAGAAATTGGCGGTCTCGGGATTCTGGTACCCGCACTCCGGGCAATAGACGTGGCTCATGCACCCTCGTCGTTGCCCTGCGGCGCGGCTCGCGCGGCAAGGATGTCCGTCAGCCGGTCGACGTCGACGTCGCTGCCGCCTCCCGTCCCCTTGAGTCGCGCCGTTCGCTC
>JBPCJB010000168.1:0-17478 GCA_051005735.1 Gaiellaceae bacterium
GGGGACGTCGTTTGCGGCTCCGCAGGTGAGCGCCGCAGCGGCGGTGCTGCTCGCCGTCAGGCCGACGCTGCGACCGGAGCAGGTGACGGCGCTCCTGACCCGGACGTCCCGCGACGTCAACGCGGCCAGCGGCTGCACGAGTTGCCCGCTCCAGCGCGATGCCCTCAGCGGCTGGGGTCGTCTCGACGTCATGTCTGCGCTCCGCGCTCTCTCCGGCCCGATTCCGGCTCGCGACCGGCTCGAGCCGAACGACGATGCGGGCGCGCTCGCGCCGATGCTCTGGGGCCAGTCGCGGCGACAGGAGGCCACGCTCGACTTCTGGGACGATCAGAGCGATGTCTACGGGATCCGGCTGAAGAAGGACCAGCCGGTCTACGTCAGCGTCCGCGGCCCAGCGGGCACCGACACGAACCTGATCCTCTGGAAGCCCCGGACGAGACACGTCGACGACCTCGCCTCGCTCAGCCTCGTCGCTCACCAGTCGGCGCGTCCCGGGCCGAGGGAATGGCTCTCCTATAGCGCACCAAGAGCCGGGACGTACTACGTCCAGGTGAAGCTCGGCTCGCGCGGCGCGGGCCGCTACAAGCTGACGATCGTCAAGGCCTGAGCTACCGATCCTCGAGCAGCTCCTCGTCGGGGACCTCGCGTACGATCCGAGCCGGGTTCCCGACGACGAGCGCGCGCGGGGGGACGTCCTTCGTCACGACGGCGCCGGCGCCGACGAACGCCTCCTCGCCGATCTCGATTCCGGGACAGAGAATCGCGCCGCCGCCGATCCGGGCGCCGCGCCGGGTCGTCGGGCCCTTGATGCTCCCGAACCGCGCCTCGGTTCGGCCCATGTAGTTGTCGTTCGTCGTCACCACGCACGGCGCGATGAAGACGTTGTCCTCGAGTGTCGAATAGGCGGTGATGTAGGCCTCGGCCTGGATCTTCGTCAGCGCCCCGATCGTCGTGTCGTTCTCGACGAGCGAGCCGCGGCCGACGACGACGTCGTCACCCACGACCACCCGCTCGCGGATGCACGACTGATCGCCGAGGATCACGCGCGCGCCGATCGTCGTCCCGGCGAAGACGATCGCGCCGGTCGAGACGATCGTGCCGTCGCCGAGCGTCGCGGGTGGCAGCGGCTCGCGCTTCGCGGTCGAGCGAGGGGAGAGCGTCGGTTGCTTGCCGACGACCGCGTTCTCCAGCACTTGGACGCCTTCGCCGAGCACCGTCCCCGGATAGACCGTCGCAGTGGGGTGAATCTCAGCCACGGAGCGACTCCGTCAGCCGGTCGAGCGCGCGCACGACGGTGAGCCCGTCGCGCGCCTCGCGGTGATCGCCAGGCCCCTGCTCGACGAGCCGCAGGAAGTGCTCGCACTCGAGCCGCAGCGGCTCGTCGTTCGCGATCTTGGGGCTGAAGATATCGCCGGTGCGTGTCCGCCACTCGCCGTAGGTGCCCGCGGGCTCCCAGGGCGCCTTCTCGTAGATCGTCACCTTGCGCTCGAGCTCCATGTCGTCGAAGACGGCCATCTTCTCGTTCCCGACCACCGTCAGCTTCCGCATCTTGTGCGGATCGAGCCACGAGAGATGCATGTGCGCGATCTTCCCGCTCGGGAAGCGGAGGTAGCAGAAGACGACGTCCTCGACACCCGGATTGAGGAAGGCATTGCCGTTCGCGACCGCCTCGTCCGGCTCCTCGCCGACGAGGTAGAGGATCACCGAAAGGTCATGGACGCCGAGCGACCAGAGGGCGTTTTCGTCGCGGCGGATGATCCCGAGGTTCTGCCGGTTCGAGTAGACGCAGAGGATGTCGCCGAGCTCGCCGGTCTCGACGAGCTCCTTCAGCTTGCGAACGCCTGGATGGTAGAGGAGCAGGTGGCCGGGCATGAGGACGAGGTCGCGCTCCTCGGCCAGCGCGACGAGCTCCTCCATCTCCTCGCCCTTCATCGCCGGCGGCTTCTCGACGAAGACGTGCTTGCCGGCCTCGAGCGCCTGCCTCGCCAGCTCGTGGTGGGTCGGCACCGGCGTCGCGATCACGACCGCGGCGAGCTCCGGGTCGGCCAGGAGCTCCGCGAAGTCGCCGGTGACGCGCGCCTGCGGATGGCGCTGCGCGAACTGAGCCCGCAGCTCCGCTGACGCGTCGCAGAGCCACGCCAACTCGGCGAGCTCGTCGAAGTTGCGAACGAGGTTCTTACCCCAGTAGCCGAGCCCGGCCTGGCCGATCTTCACTAGAGCTTCCAGATCTTGGTGTCGCTCGCGATGCCGTTGCGCCCGGTGGCGTTGCGGAAGTCGATCACGAGACGCGCGTCGGCCACGAGCTGCTCGTAATCGATCGCCGAGTGGGCGGTCACGATCACGACGGCGTCGTACGCGCCGGGGTCGAGCTCGACGGAGCGAAGCGAGAGGCCGTGCTCCTCGACCGCGGGCACATGCGGATCGTGGTAGGAGACATCGGCGCCCGCGTTCTGGAGCAGCTCGATCAGCTTCAGCGCCGGCGACTCGCGCATGTCGCCGATGTCGGCCTTATAGGCGACACCGAGCACCAGCACCTTCGAGCTCGCGAGCGACGTGCCTGCGCCGTGGTTCAACGCCTGCGAGACGACCGAGCGGCAGTAATAAGGCATGTTCTGGTTGACCTCGCCGGCCAGCTCGATGAACCGCGTCGTGAAGTCGTACTCACGCGCCTTCCAGGTGAGATAGAAGGGATCGATCGGGATGCAGTGGCCGCCGAGGCCCGGGCCGGGCTCGAAGCGCATGAAGCCGAACGGCTTCGTCGCCGCCGCATCCACGACCTCCCAGACGTCGATCCCCATCCGGTCGCAGAGCATCGCGAGCTCGTTGACGAGCGCGATGTTGACCGAGCGGAAGATGTTCTCGAGCAGCTTCGTCAGCTCCGCCGCCTCTGGAGTGGAGACGCGGTGGATGTTCTCGATCGCGCTCCCGTAGAGCTGCGCCGCCGCGTCCGTCGAGGCCTCGTTGATCCCGCCTACGACCTTCGGGACGGTCTTCGTCGTCCAGTCGGTTCGGCCCGGGTCGATCCGCTCGGGCGAGAAGGCCACGTGGAAGTCCTCGCCCGCGCGGAGACCGCTCTCCTCTTCGAGGATCGGCAGCACCTCCTCGCGCGTCGTGCCGGGATACGTGGTCGATTCGAGGACGACCAGATGGCCTTTGCGCAGTCGCTTGCCGATCTCGCGGCTCGCGTCCTTGACGATCGAGAGGTCCGGCTCGCGCTGCTTGGAAAGTGGGGTCGGGAGGGCTATCAGGATCGCGTCGCAGTCGCGGAGCTCGTCGAAGTCGGTCGAGGCACGCAGCCCGCGCTCCTCGACGAGCGCCTTCATCCTCGCCGCAGGGACGTCCTCGATGTAGCTCTCGCCCCGGTTCAGCATCGCGACCCGCTCCGCGTCCACGTCCAGGAGGAGGACGGAGCGTCCCGCCTCGGCGAAGACCTGGGCGAGCGGGACGCCGACGTAGCCGGCTCCGACGATGGCGACGTCAGTCACGGCCGCCGATCCTACCCAGGAGCGACTGCGCCACCTGTTCGGACGCATGGCCGTCGCCGTAGAGCTCGGGCAGGGCGGCGGGCAGCGTGGCCTTGCGAACCGCGAGGACGAGTCGATCGGGATCGTCGTCGACGAGCACGTTGGCCCCCGTCTCGACGGTGTCTACCCACTCGGTCGAAGGTCGAAGGGTGACGCACGGCACGCCGTACCAGTAGGCCTCCTTCTGGAGCCCGCCGGAGTCGGTGAGGATCACGCGGGCCTGCGAGGCGAGTGCGGCGAGCTCGAGATAGCCGAGCGGCTCGAGCAGCTCGACGTGGGGGCCGAGCTCGAGTGCCGCGTCCGCCAGCGCCGCGCGCGTCCGCGGATGGACGGGGAACGCGATCGGCTCCTCGAGCCGGTTCAGCCCTTCGACGATCCGGCCGAGTCGCGGCTGCGCAGCGTTGGCCTCGCGGTGCACGGTCGCGACGAGATAGCTACCGGGCTCGCGCTCGATCGCGATGCGCTCCCGCGCGATCGGGGCGAAGAGTCGCGCCGCATCGGCCATCACGTCGCCCACGACCTCGGCCTCGGCGGCCACGCCCTCTGCGGCGAGCGTGTCCCGGGAGCGCTCGTCGGGGCAGAGGAGGAGAGCCGAGATCCTGTCCACCTCGATCCGGTTTCGCTCCTCCGGCATCGCGAGGTCGCCGCTGCGGAGGCCCGCCTCGACGTGCGCGACGGGGATCCCGGCCTCGACCCCGGCGAGCGCGCCCGCGAGGGTCGAGTTCGTGTCGCCGAAGACGAGTACCCAGTCGGGCCGCTCGCGCTCGAGCGCTGCGAGGATCTCCGGCTGCATCAGGGCGGCGTCGGCCGAGCGCAGGTCGAGCGAGTACAGAGGCTCCGGCAGCGCGAGCTCCTCGTAGAAGACGGCCGACATCGCGCGGTCGTAGTGCTGCCCCGTGTGGAGCGAGACCTCCTCGATCCCGGCCTCGCGGAGCGCGAGCGAGAGCGGCGCCGCCTTGATGAACTGCGGCCGGTTGCCGACGACGGTGAGCACCTTCATCGCCGAGACAGTAGTTTCTCCACTCTCGGCGCCGGCTCTCGCACCGGCGCGACCGCGTTCTCTGGAGCCGCTTCGCCTGCGCTGCCGCAACTGACTTCGCTGTTCGACCACACCGTTTCCCGCATTCCGCTTCGTTTCGGGTCGCGGGCAACCTCCGCGCAAGGCCGGACGCCAGCGGCCGTCTCGATCGGGACAGAGCAGATGCGCGTCTACCACCCGAAACGTGAGAAGGCGCGACTCACGAAGATGATGCTCCGCTACCTCGGCGAGATCGTCTGCGGCCTGCCGCGGAACAACGATCCGAAGAGCGTTCTGTTCTCGCCGATCGGGAGCGACGCGGACTTTGCGTGCGACACTCCCGCCGCGCTGCTGAGCTCCGAGGTGGGCCGTGAAGGGATCGAACCTTCGACCTTGGGATTAAGAGTCCCCTGCTCTACCAGCTGAGCTAACGGCCCGCGGTCGCGGAGTCTAGCCACTCGCCGCGGGCGCCCGGCTAACATCGACCAGTCGGCCAAAGGGGGTCGCGAGACGTGTCGGTTCGGCAAGGCGATGAGCGTTCGGCTGAACGGGTCGACGTCAGCGGCTCTCCCGAGGCGCTGCTCGAGACGCTGCTCCTCTCGGCTCCGGTGGGAATCGGCTTCTGGGATCGCGACCTCCGCTTCGTGCGCGTCAACCACGCCCTTGCCGAGATCAACGGGCTTCCGGCGGCAGAGCACGCCGGGAAGACGCTCGCCGACGTGAAGCCGGAGCTCGCGCCGATACTCGAGCCGCTCTATCGGCAGGTGCTGGAGACCGGCGAGCCGGTCGTCCACAACGAGTCCACCGACGACGCGGGTGCGAGGCCCGGGGAACGCCGCCACTGGCTCTCGAGCTACTACCCGGTGCGCTCCGACGACGGTGAGATCACCGGTGTCGGCGCCGTGATCATGGATACGACGCGCCAGCGCCGGGCCGACGATCGGTTGCGCCTGCTTGCCGAGGCGGGCGAGCTCTTCGCCTCCTCGCTCGACGCCGATGCGGTCTTTGCCCGGATCCTCCGAGTCCTGGTGCCGCGGCTCGCCGACTCGATCCACATCTTCCTCGCCGCAGGAGACACCCTGGAGCGCGTCGCCTGCGCGCATTCGGATCCCGAGCTCCAGCCGCTCCTCGAAGGCCTGCCGAGCTCCTATCCGCTTGACTCTGACTCGCCGGCGTTCGTGGCCACCGTCTTCGAAAGCGGGGAGCCGGTCCTCTTCTCGAACGTCTCGACAGAGCTCTACGAGCATCTGGCGCGGCTCGGCGCCGAGCGCGCCGCGCTGGAGCGGATCGGCTCGCGCTCGATGATGCTCGTGCCTCTCGTCTCCCGCAGCGAGACCCTCGGCGTGCTCGCAATCGGCTCCCGCGAGCCCGGCCGCTACCTCGAGGACGACCTCTCGCTCGCCGTCGAGCTGGCCGGGCGCGCAGCGGTCGCCGTGGACAACGCCCGCCTCTTCCGCGAGGTCTCTTTCCGCACGAGCGAGCTCGAGGCCCAGCAGGAGGCGTCGCTCGATGGGCTGCTGCTCGTCTCCCCTGAGGGGCGAATGCTCTCCTGTAACCGGCGCTTTACCGAGCTCTGGGGGCTCTCGGACGTACTCGTGGCTGCGGGACCCGATGAGCCGGCGGTCGTCGAGGCGATCCAGAGCGTCGCTCCCGTCGGCCTCGGCGACCGCGCGCGCTACCTGTACTCCCAGCCGCAGGAGGCCGGTAGGGAGGAGATCCGGCTCGGGGACGGGCGTGTGTTCGAACGCTACGGCGCCGCTGTGAGAAGCCCCGACGGTCGCAGCGACTACGGCTGGCTCTGGTCGTTCCGGGACGTGACCGAGGCCAAGCGGACGGAGGTCGAGCTGGAGCGCCGCGCGGAGGCCGCGAAGGCGCTCGAGTTCATTGCCGATGGCGTTGCCCTGCTGGACGCCGGGGGCATCGTCCGGCTCTGGAATCCGGCCGCGGCCGCGATCACCGGGCTCGGCGAAGGCGACGTCCTCGGGCGGACGCTCGTGGAGACGATTCCGGGTTGGCCGGACGTGGAGCGACCGACGGCCCTCGTCGAGCGGCATCCGCGCGGCGTCGTTCGCGCGGAGACGTTCTCGCTCGAGCTCGGTGGGCGCGAGCTCTGGCTCTCGATTTCCGGTGTCGCGTTCGGCGAGGAGACGGTGTACGCCTTCCGCGACCTGACCGAGGAGCACGCGGTCGAGCGCCTGAAGAGCGACTTCGTCTCCACTGTCTCGCACGAGCTGCGAACGCCGCTCGCCGCGATCTACGGCGCGGCGATGACGCTGCGGCGTGAAGATGTGCCGCTCTCGACCGAGCAACGCGAGGGGATGCTCGGCGTGGTCGCGAGCGAGTCGGAGCGCCTGGCCAGGATCGTCAACGACGTCCTGCTCGCGAGCCGGCTCGACTCCGGCCTCGTCGACGTTACGATCGCGCGAGCCGATCCCGTCGAGCTCGTCCGGGCGGTCCTCGCGGCAGCGCAGACGCATCTACCGCCGGGAATCGAGCTCTTCAGCGAGTCCCCAGACGAGGTGGCGGCGATCTGCGTGGACGCCGACAAGGTGCGCCAGGTGCTCGTCAACCTCGTCGAGAACGCGATCAAGTACTCGCCCGACGGAGGGAGGGTCGGTGTCGTGCTCGCGCCCGCGGGCGCCCGGTTGCGGATCTCGGTCGTGGATGAGGGACTCGGAATCCCCGCTTCCGAGCATGAGCGGATCTTCGAGAAGTTCTACCGGCTCGATCCCAACCTGACGCGCGGCGTCGGTGGCACGGGGCTCGGCCTCTACATCTGCCGCGAGATCGTCCGTCGAATGGATGGTCGGATCTGGGTCGACTCCGAGCCGGGGCGCGGCTCGACCTTCAGCTTCGAGCTTCCGCTCGCGTAGCCGCGGCTCCGGCGCGCTGGCGCCGAGAACAGCGCCTCAGGCGCCGAGCTGCCCTTAGAACGAAGAGAGGCGGCCCGAAAGCCGCCTCTCTCAACCGAAGGTCGAAGCGCCTACGAGCTCAGACGGGACCGTCGTCCACGTAGGTCGTCCGGCGCCGCGAGCCGCCCTGGAAGCCACCCCACGAGGACCAGAAGATCAGGGACAGCACGAGGCCGATGATCCCGACGATCAGCAGGATCACGCCGATCGTCTGGATCTCGAGGCCCGAGACGCTCGCGTTCACCGCCCAGGTCAGGATCGCTCCGGCCGCGATCAGCAGAATGCTCATTCCTACGCCCACGTCGTCCTCCTTGGTGATGTGCGGGGATTCGTTTTCAGTTGTGCCCGTGTGCAGGGACGTCTCTCGAACGGATGGAAGGCCGCCGCGGATACGGGGTCGTGTAGGCTCGCCGCGGTGCGCAGGGGCTCGATCGTCCGCATCACGATCTATGGCGTCATAGCGGGGACGCTCGCGTCCGTCGTCGCCGTCCTCGTCCCCTGGCTGCCGACCTCTGCCTCCGAGGAGATGGATCGGATCGAGTTCACGTTCTGGTTCACGACGGTGATCTGCATCGGGATCTTCGCGATCGTCGCCGCCGCGATCGCCTACTCGGTGCTCAAGTTCCGGGCGGCCGAGGACGACGAGCGCGACGGGCCGCCGATCCACGGTCACACGGGGCTCGAGATCGTCTGGACTGCGATCCCGGCGGTGCTCGTGACGGCGATCTCGATCGTCAGCGCTGTCGTGCTGGCGAAGAACGACGACGTGGGGGCGAATCCCCTCCGGATCGCGGTCACGGCCCAGCAGTTCGCCTGGAAGTTCGAGTATCCGGACGAGACGACCTCCGGCAGCCTCGTCCTTCCGCTCGACCAGCCGGTGAAGCTGACCCTTCGCTCGCTCGATGTGATCCATTCGTTCTGGGTCCCGGAGTTCGGGCAGAAGTCCGATGCGGTTCCGGGAATCGAGACGACGCTCACGATCACGCCGACGCGGATCGGCAGCTACTCGCTCGTCTGCACCGAGCTCTGCGGGCTCGGGCACGCGACGATGCGGGCGCAGGTGCAGGTGATGGAGCGCGCGGACTACGAAGCATTCCTGGAGCGTGAGGCGAGCGGCGGCGGTGAACCCGCCGGTGACGACGGTGAGGCTGTCTTCGCCTCCGCCGGCTGCGGCGGCTGCCACGCGTTCGAGCCCGCCGGCACGGATGCGGCCGTCGGCCCCGCGCTGGACGACCTCGAGGGCGGCGAGGAGTCCATCCGCGAGTCGATCGTCGATCCGAACGCCGTGCTCGCGCAGGGCTATCAGGGCGGAGTGATGCCGAACACGTACGGCTCGTCCCTGACCGACGATCAGCTCGATGCGCTCGTGCAGTATCTGAGCGACGGCCAGGGAGGAAACTAGCGTGACCGAGATCGTCCACACTGCACACGAGTCGCACCACCCGTCGGCCTCACCGCCGCCGCAGGGGCTTGCGCGCCTGCGCGCACCCGGCTATCTGCGCGCGACCTGGACGACTGCGCTCTTCTCGGCGTTCGGCTTCGGGCTCGTCGTCTTCTTCCGCTGGCTCGCGCACTACGACCCGATCGTCGACTGGACGATCGTCACGGTCGTCGCGTTCCTGACTCTGGCGCCGCTCGGCTTCCTCACTGGGATCGGCGCGTTCGACTACTGGGCCTACTACGTCTCGGGCCGCCCGACGCGGCCGGAGGACCACTCGAGCCACGGCGCCACGCGCTGGCAGGACTACTTCCGGGTCAACACAGACCACAAGGTGATCGGCGTCCAGTACCTCGTGACGACGTTCTTCTTCTTCGTGATCGGTGGTCTGATGGCCATGATCTTCCGCGCCGAGCTGGCGAAGCCGGACCTCCAGTTCGTCGACACCCAGACGTTCAACGGGCTCATCTCCGAGCACGCGGCGCTGATGATCTTCCTCTTCATCATTCCCGCCTTCGCCGGCCTCGCGAACTTCGCGGTGCCGCTGATGCTCGGCGCCCCGGACATGGCGTTCCCGCGCCTGAACGCGCTCTCCTTCTGGCTATTGCCGATCGCAGGGCTGATGTTCCTCGCCGCGTTCCTCGTGCCCGGCGGCGCCTTCGCGACCGGCTGGACGAGCTATGCCCCGCTCGCGTCCGATCAGCCGCTCGGCCAGGTGTTCTTCAACATGGGCGTCCAGTGGGCCGGCGCGAGCTCGATCATGACCGCGCTCAACTTCCTCGTCACGATCATCACGATGCGGGCGCCGGGGATGACCTTCTGGCGGATGCCGCTTCTCGTCTGGGCGAACTTCACGACCTCGCTGCTCGTCGTGATCGCGACGCCGTTCATCGCCGGCTCGCAGTTCTTCGTCATGTTCGACCGGATCATGCACACGAACTTCTTCCGGGTCGACGAGGGCGGCTACGCGCTCGGCTACCAGCACATCTTCTGGTTCTACTCGCACCCGGCCGTCTACATCATGATGCTGCCCGGCTTCGGGATCATCTCCGAGGTGATCGCCGTCTTCTCCCGGAAGCCGATCTTCGGCTACCGGCTGATGGCGCTCTCGCTGATGGGGATCCTCGTGCTCGGCTTCTCCGTCTGGGCGCACCACATGTTCGTGGCCGGGATGGCGCCGTGGCTGCGGGTGCCGATGATGGTGACCTCGATGATCATCGCCGTCCCGACCGGGATCAAGATCTTCTCCTGGCTCGCCACGATGTGGGAGGGGCGGATCCACCTGCGCACGCCGATGCTCTTTGCGCTCGGCTTCCTCTCGATGTTCGTGCTCGGCGGGCTCTCCGGGATCTTCCTCGCCTCGGTGCCGATCGACATCGCGGCCTCGGACACCTACTTCATCGTCGCGCACATCCACTACGTGCTCTTCGGCGGCTCGGTCTTCACGATCTTCGCCGGCGTCTACTACTGGTTCCCGAAGATGACCGGCCGGATGTACAACGAGCGGCTCGGCAAGCTCCACTTCTGGCTCACCTTCATCGGCTTCAACGGCACCTTCTTCCCGATGCACTGGGTCGGGCTGCAAGGGATGCCCCGACGAGTCTCGGACTATGCGGAGCAGTTCGGGAACTGGAACATGGTCGTCTCGCTCTTCTCGTTCCTGCTCGGCGCCTCGACGATCATCTTCTTCTACAACGTGATCCAGAGCTGGCACCGCGGCCCGATCGCGCCCGGGAACCCGTGGCGGGCGCTGACGCTCGAATGGCAGGTCAGCTCGCCGCCGCCGGTCTTCAACTTCGACGAGATCCCGCAGGTCGTCGCCGGGCCCTACGAGTACGGCGTCCCGGGCGCGCGCCACGCCGTGCTGAACGGCGGTCACGCAGAAGTGCACGAGGAGGCGAGGCATTGAGCGCAGTTCCGGCGGGAGGCGCGGCGCGGCGGATCCTCGTGGTCGCGAACGAGACTCTGACGGGCGACGAGCTGCTCGACTCGGTCCGGGCGCGGGCGGGCGACGGGAAAGTGCTCGTCAGCGTGATAGCGCCGGTGAACACGCCGAGCGAGGGGTACGTGGTCTACGAGGACACGCGGCGCGCAGCGGCCGGACGGAGGCTCGACCGGACGCTGGCGAAGCTTCGCGACGCCGGGATCCCCGCGCTCGGGAACGTGATCGACAACGACGCGCTGACGGCCGTCCGGGATGCGATCGCCCTCGACGACCCCGACGAGCTGATCGTCTCGACGCACCCGGAGTCGAAGTCCGGCTGGCGCCGCCGAAATCTGCTCGAGGAGATCCGAAAAGCCGCCGGGGATCGGCCGGTCGAGCACGTGACCTCCGATGTTGCCGAGCGGACCGGCGCCGAGAACGTGCTCGTCCTTGCGAACGAGACGGTGCTCGGCGAGCCCCTGCTCGAGCGGATCCGCGAGAAGGCGCGCGAGAGCGAGCGCGCGAGCTTCCTGATCCTCTGTCCGCAGAGCGATCCGAATCGCGGCGATCATCCCGAGGCCGAGCGCCGGCTCCGAGCTGCCCTCGCTCGCCTGAGGGTCGAGGAGATCGACGCGCACGGTCAGGTCGCCCATCCCGATCCGTTCACGGCGGCGATGCACGCGGTCCGCGACGAGCGCGTCGACTCGATCCTCGTCTCCACCTTCCCGGAGCAGCGCGGCTCCTCGTGGCTGCGCCGCGATCTGCTCTCGCGGCTTCGGAGCGAGACGAATGTCCCGGTCGAGCACGTGGTCGTCCAGCCCGAGGAGGTGAAGTGAGCGCGCATGCCGAGCATCATGGGCCGCCGATCGCGAACCAGAGCTCGCGAGTCAGCGCCAGCGTCCTCGGGATGTTCCTCTTCATCGCCTCGGAGGCGATGCTCTTCGGCGCCTTCTTCACCGCCTACTTCTTCGTCCGCGTCGTCAACCCCGAGGCGCAGTCGTGGCCGCTCGAGCCGTTCCACCTCCCCGTCTTCGTCGCAGGGGTCAACACAGCGATCCTGGTCACGTCGAGCTTCACGATGCACTGGGCGCTTCAGTCCGTGAAGCGCGGCAATCGCGCCGGGCTCCAGGCCGGGCTCGTGCTGACGCTGCTGATGGGGCTCGCGTTCCTCGTCACGCAGATGCTCGAGTACGCGCGGATCGGCTTCAACCCGGGCGACGGCGCCTTCGGAACCATCTTCTTCGGTCTGACCGGCCTCCACGGGGCGCACGTGTTCGTCGGGCTGACGCTGCTCGCGGTCGCGACGGTGCGAGCCTTCCGCGGGCATTACACGCCGGAGCATCACCACGGCGTCGAGATTCCCGGAATCTACTGGCACTTCGTCGACGTCATGTGGATCGTGGTCTACGCGACGATCTACCTGATCTAACCGTGGCGCGGAATCCTCTCCGCAGCGAGGCAGAGGCGTTCCGGTTCGTCCTGCTCACGGCCGGCTACTTCGCGTTGATCGTCGCCGCGGCGGCCATCGACCGTTGGGTCGGCTTGGCGGTGTTCCTGCTCCTGACCGGGCTCGCGCTGTGGCGCTGGACGCGCTCGGGTGAGACGGAGGCGCGCGAGCGCACGAGCGTTCCGCATCGCGGCGACGACGACGAGCGCCGGATCCTCGTCGTCGCGAACGAGACCGTCGGCGGACGGGAGCTCCTCGATGTCTTGCGCAGCAAGGCCGAGGGCGTTCGCGAGCAGGTGCTCGTGGTCACGCCGGCACTGAACTCACCGGTGCGAACCTGGGCCTCCGACGAGGACGGCGCGCGCGCGGCGGCGCAAGGGCGACTCGAGGCGAGCCTCGCCCGGCTAGCGGGTGTTGGGATCGTGGCTCGTGGCGAGGTCGGCGACGGCGATCCGCTCCAGGCGATCGAGGACGCGCTGCGCACCTTCGGCGCCGACGAGATCGTGATCTCGACCCATCCCGAGGGTCGCTCCCACTGGCTCGAGCGCAACGTCGTCGCCCAGGCGAGGGACCGCTTCGACGTCCCGATCACGCACGTCGTCGTCGACCTCGGCCCGGCCGCCTAGCCGGGGTCAAAGCCCGGCCATGTCCTAGAACGACACGTCCGGGGTCAAAGCCCGTCTCCGGCAGGAATGCAACAGTTCTGCTTCATTTGTCCGCGGACACTTTCGCTGTGTCCGTGGTCGCTCTACCTTCGATCCCATGCCACGTCGTCCGCGTCTTCAGATCCCGGGCGGGCTCTACCACGTCACTCAGCACTCGACGGGTCAAGAGAAGCTGTTTCTCGAGCGGCTCGATCGAGTCGCCTTCGACCAGTTCCTGGTTCGAACTGCCACCCGCTATGACTGGGCGCTCCACGACTACTGCCAGCTGGGCAACCACTTTCATCTGCTCGTGACCACCCGAGAGCCGAACATCGCGCGCGGAATGCAGCATCTGAACGCTCGGTACGTCCAGGCGTTCAACCACCGACACGACCGGCGCGGCACCCTCGTCCAGGGGCGCTACTACTCCGGATTGGTCGAGACCGAGAGCCACTTCCTCGTCGTCCGCGCCTATCTCGCGCTCAACCCGGTCGAGGCGGGCCTCTGTGTGGATCCGGGCGACTGGCCGTGGAGTGGATTCGGTGGCGCCGGCAAGATCGTGCCGGCGCCAGACGAGCGGTTGCGGCAGTTCGTGAGCCATTACCTCGTACGGCGAAAGCAGCTGGCCGCACTGGCCCTAGGGGACGTGTCCGGGCTTTGACCCCAATGCTGCGCCCGGGCTTTGACCCGCGGACGCGCGGTTAGCGGCCGGTGGCGGAGACGACGTAGTCGGCGACGGCGGCTATCTCGTCGGGTGTGTACGAGTCGGCGAAGGACGGCATCGCGCCCAGGCCCTCCGTGACGCGCTCGATCACGAGCTCCTTCGACGGCTTCGACTCGTCGAGGCTCGGACCGACGTTGCCGGACGAGCCCGCCGCCTCGAGCACGTGGCAGCCACCGCATCCCGCATCGGCGAAGATCGCCTCGCCGTCAGGTCCGCCACCTGCGCCCGCCTTCGGGGTCGAGCCGCCTGGGTCGGCCCCGGAGGCAGGCGTGCCGGCGGTCGGCTTGCCGGCCACCGAGGCGACATAGGCGGCGATGTCCTCGGCCGCCTCGTCCTGGTCGGCGACACAGCCTCGGGGCTCGTCCTCGCTTCCGTCAGCGCATTCCGGGAGCAGCGTGTCCGGCCCGGGCATGCCCGGCGCACCGGTCGAGGGCTCTTCGATCGGATACTCGATCTGGCCGCACACGACCGACTGGATCGTCGACTCTCCGAGTCCGTCGGCGCGCGACTGCAGGAACGCGTCGTCGAGATTCGGCCCGATCTGCCCCTTCGTGTCCGCGTCGGCGAGCACATGGCAGGAGCCGCACTTCTGCGTGAAGAGCGGCTTGCCGCTCGCCGCGTTCCCATCTCCCGCCTCTGAGAGCCCGACGGTGCCGCAGCCACTCGCGGCGAGCACCGCAAGCAGAATCGCGCAGGCGCCGACGAGCCCGCGCATCAAGCTAGGCGGTCGACTCCGCGCCGCCGACCGCCTCGTCGCGCGTGCCGTGGATCGTGAAGACGCGGTCGAGGCCCGTGATCTCGAAGATCTTCGTGATGTTCCGATCGCTGCAGACGAGCGAGAGCTGTCCGTCGTTCGTGCGCAGCCGCTTGACGCCGCCGACGAGGACGCCGAGCGTGGTCGAGTCGATGAACGTCGTGTCGCTGAGATCCACGATCACGTCGCGCCCACCCTGGTCGATCACCTCGAGCAGCTGCTGCTTGAACTCGGGCGCGGTGTAGAGATCCACCTCGCCGGCCAGCGAGATCACGAACTGCTCGCCGCTCAGCTTCTCGGTCTTGACGTCGAAGTTCATTCAATGCCCCCGGTCTCGCCAGCCAGTAAGTCGAACGGAACGTTCCTCGGACAGGCGGTGAGTCTAGCCTGACGCCGCCGGTCGGAGCGCGGCCTGCAGCTGCTTGATCTGCGCCTTCACGATCTCTGCGCTCGTGTCGTCCGGAGCGAGCCTCAGGAACTGCTGATAGGCGGTGATCGCCTTCGGGTAGTCGCGGACCTGCTCGGCAGTCTGCGCGAGCTCGAGCCGCACATTCGGATCGTTCGGAACCACCCTGACGAGCCTCTCGTAGGTCGCAACGGCCTCGGTATAGGCCTCCTGGGCCTCGCCGAGCGCCGCGTTGATCGCCTCGCTGGCCTCGGTCGTAATCGCAGTCGCGATCGGATCGTCGCTTCCCAGCGTGGCGCCGTCCTTGCCGAGCTCCAGCGACTCGCGGAAGCTCGAATCGGCGCCGAGGTAGGCCCCTCGCGTCTGCGCGTTCTGCGCCTCCTGCTGACGGAGGTTGCCTTCGGTCAGGTAGAGGCCGGCGAGCTCGCGCAGGGCGTCCTGATCGTTGGGACGTAGCCCGACGTATGCGGTCAGAGCCTCGATCGCCTCGTCGTTTCGCCCGTCGGTCGCGAGCGCGGTCGCGAGCTCCCGCTGGGCTTCGGCGTTCTTCGGGTTCTCCTCGACGCGCTCGCGGGCGTCCGACACGGACGCCACCCCATCGGCGCCCCCTCGGCCGGCAAGTACGTCGCCGATCCCGGTACCGGCGTTGTTCGCTCCGACCCCGAAGATCACGAATCCACCCGCGAAGATGACGGCGAGGAGCACGAACATCCACTTCGCGTGCCGGCGCAGCCGGACGAAGAACATCGTGTCCTCGATGCTCTGCTGCTGCGTCACGTTTCGGTTGGGGGCTCTCGGCCCAGCAACCGGCTTCGCGCGCGTGCTGCGGCGGCGATCAGCTCGTGCCATTCGTCTCCTCCTTTCTCGTAGCGGGTTTCGCCCTCGACGAGGGTAGCCAGGATGCGGTGCGAAGCGCCTCCGAAGACCACCGCGGCCGCAGGGTCCTCCCATGGTAGATACGCCGAGTCGGCCAGGCCGATCACGGCGAGGTCGGCGCGTTTGCCGACGACGAGCGAGCCGATCTCGTCGTCCAGCCCGAGCGCGCGGGCGCCTCCGAGAGTCGCCAGCTCGAGCGCCTCTGTCGGCGAGAGGGCATCCGCGCGCTCGGAGCGAGCGCGAGCTGCCGCGATCACCGCTCTCAACTCCTCGAAGTAGTCGTGCGAGGGGACGGACGAGACGCCGTCCGTCCCCACTCCCACCCGAAGCCCAGCGGCCCGGAGCTCCGCAAGTGGAGCGAGGCCGCAGCCGAGGAGCGCATTCGAGCGAGGACAGTGGACGACGGCGACGTCGTGGCGCGCCAGCAGCGCGAGCTCGTCGGCCGCCAGCTTCACGCAATGAGCGGCGACGATGTCGCTCCGGAGGAGGCCCGCAGCAGCCAGCCGCCGGATCCCGGTCTGCCCGTCGGGGTCGATCAGGAAGTCGGCCACGGGCCGCATCGGCCCCTCGCCCCGCTCGAGCCAGTCGAGCTCGTCCTGGCTCTCGTTGAAGTGCGTCATGAGAGGCACGCCTAGCTCGAGGCAGGCGGCGTAGACCTCCGTCGAGCACGAGTAGGGCGCGTGCGGCGAGATCCCGGCTCGCACGAGCTCGGAGAGCACGGGTCGCACGTACTCGAGCTTCTCGTCGTACTGGCGCAGCGCCTCGGCAGGGTCGGCCCCGAAGACCTCCAGGTAGACGATCGCGCGCATCCCGAGGGCGGCGCAGGCGTGGGCGCTCGCACCGGCGAAGGCGGCGTCCCCAACTGTCGTAACGCCGGAGGCAAGGCACTCGGCGGCGCCGAGGCGCGCGATCGTCTCCATCTCGGCGCGGTCGATCCGGGCTTTGCGCTCGATGTGGATCGCGAGCCAGGGCGCGAACGACTGCCCGTCGCCGAAGCCTGCGTAGACGGCGTACTCGAGGTGCGTGTGCGCGTTGATGAACCCTGGAACGATCGCTGCGCCGGCGAAGCGCTCCCCTGGGCCGAACTCGGTTGCGGCGCCTACGGCAACGATTCGACCGTTCTCGATCGCAACTGCGCCATTCTCGATCGGCGCTCCTTCGACGGGTAGCACCCAGTCCGCTGCGAGCACCCGCGCCACGGCGCCCGACTCTACCGAGAGCCTCCTGCTAGCGAGAAAAAGTCCAGACGCCGGTTTCGGGCCCGAAGTCGCTGTCGAGGGTCAGGCGGAGCGAGGAGACGCGGGCGGCCCTCGGGATCTCGAAACTGAGGGTGCCCGTCTTGCTCCGGCCTGGCTGAAGGCGCGGGCGATTCAGACCGGGCTCGGCGGTGTCGATGATCAGCGCGCGTCGCAACCTTCCTCCCGCATCGACGCGAGCGCCGTTCGAGGTGGTGTCGAGGTAAAGGCCTGTACCGACGTTCGCGAGCTCGACGTGAATCGCGACGAAACGGTTGAGCGAAATCGGCTGGAAGTACTTCGAGCCGGGGGCGGGATCGACGAAGTAAAGCGGCGTCACCCGCAAACGCACCCCGGCTCGCCCGCCGCGCAGAACGAGCGGGCGGCCGAGTCCGGCCGCCCGCTTGGTCGTTCCGTCTACCACCCACGCGATGAAAGGGCCTACCGCGGCGAGCACCTGCTGCGTCGGCAGCAAGTCGTCGAACGAGGCGGGCGCCGGAGCGGTTCCCGCCACACCGCGAACCCACGACGCGTGCATCGCCTCGACCGCGACGATCGACGCCGCGGCCTCCTTGA
>JBPCJB010000169.1:0-3055 GCA_051005735.1 Gaiellaceae bacterium
AAGCGGCGCGCGCTGCCGATGGATCTCGGGCCGGCGCGCGAGCCGATCGAGTCGAATCTGCGCACGCTGCCGGAGGTGACGTGGATCGAGCCGATCCCGGACGGCCGCGTCGTGCCCGAAGGAGATCCAGCCGACGTGGCTGTAGCCCGCGAGACGATCCGGCTCGCTTTCGTCGCTGCGCTCCAGCACCTGCCGCCGCGGCAACGCGCCGTCCTCATCCTCTGCGAGGTCCTGCGCTGGAAGGCGGCCGAGGTCGCCGAGCTCCTCGAGACGAGCGTCGCCTCCGTGAACAGCGCGCTCCAGCGGGCGCGGGCGACGCTCGAGGCCAGCGACACGAGCGCGGTGGAGACGGCGTCGTCCGTCGACGGGGCCGATGCCGAGCTGCTCGCCCGCTACGTCGAGGCCTTCGAGCGCTACGACATGGACGCGCTTACCACGCTGATCCAGGAGGACGCGACCCAGTCGATGCCGCCGTACGACCTCTGGCTGCGCGGCCGCGACGACATCCTCGCGTGGTGGGTCGGGCCCGGCGCCGCCTGTCGCGGCTCGAGGGTGATCCCGACGGTCGCGGCGAACGGCGCGCCGGCGTTCGGGCAGTACAAGCCGAGCGAGTCGGGCTACGAGCCGTGGGCGCTGCAGGTGCTGGAGCTCGAGGGCGACAAGATTGCGGGCTTCACGTTCTTCCTCGACACCGAGCGCGTCTTCCCGCTCTTCGGCCTGCCCGCCCGGCTCGAGGTATAGCGCTCAGGCCCTCGACTCATCCCCTTGCGAGATTGCCGAGCCTGTCCTCCATCCGGCGGCGCCTCTTGCAGCGCTGTGCTGGCGGCGGTGTGCCACGGCGCCGAAGGCGTAACAGAGTCCGATGAGCAGCGCGATCGCGGCGGATACGCTCTGCTTGGCGTCGCCGGCGAGAACATCGGCGATGCCTCCGACGAGCGTCGCCCGCAGCACGTAGATCACGGCGATGAGGATCAAGGCGGGTCGTAGCAGCGGCAGGCGCCGCAGTTCTCCGGCGCCCGACAGCGCGTAGAGCCCGAAGACGAGGAAGAACCCGGCCGTGATCAGCGTCAAGATGTAGGGCAGCGCAGCACCCTGCTCGGCGAGCTCGCGCATCTCGTGCTCGATCCCTACCCACCCGAAGAAGGTCCGCGCCGAGATGAGACCAATGACGTGTGCGGCGGCGATGGCGAGATTCGCCCAGCCTCCGATTCTAAGTGCGCGCATGTAAAGCACCTCCCTGGAACATTGATGTTTCTTACGATGTAAACTCCGCCGCCACACTAGGTCTTACACCGTAAGATGTCAAGCATGCGTCCGCAAAGACGAGAGCCGCTCGACCGCGAGCAGATCGTCCGGGCCGCAGTCGGCCGCGTCGATCGAGACGGGCTCGAAAGGTTCAGCATGCGCGGGCTCGGGCGCGAGCTCGGCGTCGAGGCGATGGCGCTGTATCACTACTTCCCGAGCAAGGATGCGCTTGTCGATGCCATCGTCCAGGCCGTCGTCGCAGAGATGAAGCGTCCGCCCGCCGTCCCTGACTGGCAGGAGCGCTTGCGTGGAGAGTTCCTGGCCTATCGGCAGGTTGCGCACGCACATCCCCACGTGTTCCCCCTACTGGGCAGACGGCCCGTCAAGAACCCTGAAGCACTGCTTCCCGTCGAGCACATGCTCGACATCTTGCGCACCGCGGGGTTCAGTCCCAAGCAGTCGCTGCACGCGTTCCGCACGCTCTCGAGCTACGCCTTCGGCTATGCGCTCTCAGAGATCCGCGGGTTCGCGCTTGAACCGGCCAGGAACGGAGGTGACGACCGCTTCGACGTCCGCACGGTCGACGCGGAGCGCTTCCCGCGCATGCGCGAGGTCGCCCCGCACGTCACGGCCTGCGATCACGACGCCGAGTTCACGTCCGGAATGGACGCCATCCTCGCCGGCCTGCGGACAGAGCTCGAACCCAATGCGGACATGACTGATCCACTTCGGCAGGACGTCGCGCAAGCCCATGAAGGCGACGAGCGCGAGTAGCTCTGGCGACGCGTGGCGGAGGCGGACCCGGCAGTCGTGGCGCCGCGCGGCGAGTTGAAGCCGGGCGAGGGCTTCGACTGTCACCGCGTCGGGATCGATCCCGCTCACATCGCAGAGCGCGATGGCGGCGCCGCTCTGCGCCAGCAACGCGCGCACGCGGGCACAGAGCCCGGGCAGATCGGCTCGGGCGATGGGGCCGCGGATCGCGAACTGGATCGTTTGCGACGCACGGGTTGCCATCCCGGATGAGACTTCGTGGCCGGGCAAAACTCATCGCGGGAGCGACCGATGAGTTCTCCGTCTCGGCGGGGTCTGACTCTTCGAAAGCGATTCGGGAGGAAGCAAACATGACCATGGACAGCCGGACCCGCTGGCTCGCGCTCTACGTCCTCTGCCTGGGCGATCTGATGATCGTCCTCGACGTGACGATCGTCGGCGTCGCCCTGCCATCGATCCGGGAGGACCTCGGTTTCTCCGAGACGTCGCTCGCCTGGTCGTCAACGCCTATCTGCTCACCTTCGGCGGCTTCCTCCTCCTCGGCGGCAAGCTTGGCGACCTCTTCGGGCACCGGCGCCTGTTCCTCGGTGGGATCGCGCTCTTCACCCTCGCCTCCCTCGCGTGCGGCCTGGCGAGCTCGCAGGAGCTCCTGGTGGGAGCGCGGGCGGTGCAAGGCCTGGCAGCCGCCGTCGTCTCCGCAGTTGCGCTCTCGCTGATGATGACCCTGTTCACCGAGGCTGCGGATCGGGCCAAAGCGATGGGGATCTTCGGCTTCGTCGCCTCCGGCGGCGGCTCAATCGGCGTGCTCCTCGGCGGGATCCTCACCGACGCGCTCAACTGGCACTGGATCTTCCTCGTCAACGTTCCGGTCGGGATCCTCGTCGTCGCGCTCACCCTCAAGCTGGTGCCGGAATCCCGCGGCGAGGCTGCCGCGGGACGGCTCGATGTGGCCGGCGCTGTCACCGTCACGGCGGCGTTGATGCCGGCCGTCTACGCGATCGTCAACGGCAACCAGGAAGGCTGGTTGTCCGCCCAGACG
>JBPCJB010000170.1:0-7988 GCA_051005735.1 Gaiellaceae bacterium
CCTGCCTGCGAAACCGTTGTCTCTCGCTGCCGCGCTGGCTGCGGGAGCAGCCACGGTACGCGCTGATCCGCGCTGCGATCGAGAGCGCGGACGCCGTCGTCACCTGCAGCCGGTTCATGCGGTCGGAGCTTGCGCGGGCAGGGGTGGAGGCCGGCTTCCTGCCCTGGCCGATCGATCCGCCGAGCCCCGACTTCTCGCCGGTCCCGGCCGAGGAGCCGCTCTTCCTCTTCACCGGCCGGCTCAGCGCCGAGAAGGGCGTCGACGTCCTCTTGCGTGCGTTCGGCCTGCTGCGCGCTCGAGGCACGGCTGCGAGGCTTCGGATCGTCGGCGACGGACCAGAACGAGCGCGGCTCGAGAGGCTGATGGGCTCGCTCGAGCTCGAGCCCGCGGTGGAGTTCGCGGGCTGGGTCCCGCGCAGCGAGATCGAGCACGAGTTGGCGCCGGCTTGGGCGCTCGTGGCGCCTTCGACCTGGGCGGAGCCGCTCGGGCTGACCGCGCTCGAGGCGATCGTCCGCGGCGTCCCGGTCGTCGCGAGCGCCACGGGAGGGTTGGCCGAGACGGTCGAGCCGGGCGTGACCGGTCTCCTCTTCCGAAACGGCGATGTCGAGGCGCTCGCGGACTGCCTCGCCGAGGTGGCAAGCAGGCGCGTCTTCTCCGATCACCAGGTGTCTCCAGGCAACGCGGCGGCCGCACTCGTGGAGCACGATCTCGACCTCCACACGAGGCGACTTCGCGAGCTCCTGCGGGCTCCGGCCTGATGCGGACGACGGTGTTGGTGGGCTTGGCGGGGAAGGCGCTCGAGGCCGTCACGCTCGTCCTCCTGATCACGCTCGTGCCGCGGCTGCTCGGCCCGGCCGACTACGGCAGCTTCGCCGTCGCGCTCTCGATCGTCACCGTCGGCTCGGCCGCGTCGGCGCTCGGAGGTCCGACCTGGATGTCGCGCTTCGTGCCGACCGTCGCCGCCGCCGACCGCCCCGGTCTCGCTCGGGCCCTCGCCGGCCGCTCGGCCCGCTGGCGGATCGGTGTGTGTGCGCTCGCCGCCATCGTGGCGGTCGCGCTGGCGCTCGTCGACCCGGGCCGGTTCAGCCCGCTCACGTGCGTCCTCGTCCTGCTCGCGCTCGTACTCGACGTCGCTGCGACCCTCGTCTACCAGATGGGGCTCGCGCTCGGGCGAGTCGCGCTCTGGACTCTGCGCTACCCCGTCCAGAACGCAATCCTCGTGGCGGCGGTTCCCGCGTTCCACGCCGCCTTCGGGAACGCGGGTGCGCTCGCCGGCATCGCCCTTTCCGCCGCCTGCGCGCTCGCGCTCGGTCTCGTCGTCGTCTCGCCGCTGCGAGGGGTGGTGGGATCGGCCGCCGTTCCGCCCGGCGCAGCCCGGTTCGCGCTCGTCTACGGAGCGAGCGGGTTTTTCGTGCAGCTCTTGCATCGCAGCGGCATCGTGCTCGTCGCCCTGCTGGCCGGCTCGCAGGCGGAAGCAGGATTCGCGGCAGTCTCGATCGGGGTGGCGCTCGCGCTGACCTACGTCGTCTGGCAGGCGTTCGCACTCGAGCTCCCGCGACTAACGGGAAGCGGTCACGCGAGCGAACGAGCAGATGCGTCCGTGCGCAGGCTCGCCTGGCTCGCGCTGACGGCCGCGGTCCCCGTCACGATCGTTGCCGCGATCGCGCTCGATCGTCTCGTCCCGGCGCTGGCCGGAGAACGGTACAGAGGCGTCGGAGCGTCGCTCGGCCCGGCGCTCGCGATCGTTCCGCTCGCGCCGCTCACGAGCGCCGCGGCGCAGATCTCGGCGCTTCGGTTGCGGCCGCTGCCGCGCCTCCTGGCCACCGCGGTCGGCGCGGTCTGCTTTCTCCTTGCGGCGTTCGCGCTCGTACCCGAGCACGCGGCGGTCGGGGCTGTGACGGCTCTCCTCATCGGGACCTCGGCGACGGCCGCCGTGGGCGCCGTGGCCTTCCGCGACCTCCTCGACTGGCGGTTCGTCGTCGTGTCGTTCGCCGCGAGCCTCGTCGTTCTCGGAGCTTCGGAGTGGGCGTGAGCGGCGATTGGCTCTTGAGGATTGCGCGAACCCGCGCCGGGAAGTAGCCTCCGAGCGGAGGAGGCGGAATGCGCCGGTGCAGGGAATGCGAAGGGGCGGTCGGCGACAGCCATCGCTTCTGCCCGTGGTGCGCCGCGCCGCAGCGCGCGAAGCTCGTCGAGTTCTTCGCCGGCACGGGCGAGGAGTCCGGTCGCGCGCTCCGCGTCTCGCGCTACGTGGACGAAGGCCACGTGCGCTTCAGCGTCTGGGACGAGACCGGCCGGGCGGAGGCGGCCGTCTCGATCGACGAGGACGAGGCGCGGCGCCTCGGCATCTTCCTCGGAGTCCGCGACCGCCTCTCGACGTTCTTCGAGAGGCTCCGCTCCTAGCGCTGCGTCTCGGCGAGCGCGAGCTCGCGGCGCAACTCGACCGGGAGCCGGAAGGTGACGTCCTCGTTCACCATCCGGAACGGCTCGATCCGGGCGACGCCGCGGGCGCGGAACCAGGCGCAGACGCCGTCGACGAGATGCTCCGGGGCCGAGGCGCCGGAGGTGACCCCGACCGTGCTCACGTTGTGCATCCACTCCGCGTCGATCTCTCCCGCGTCATCGATCAGGTACGAGGCGACGCCGCCGGCGCGCGCGACGTCGACGAGCCGGTTCGAGTTGGACGAGTTGCGCGAGCCGATCACGAGCAGCAGCTCGACCTCCTCGAGCAGCTCCTTGACGGCCCACTGCCGGTTCGAGGTCGCGTAGCAGATGTCTTCCTTCTTCGGCGCGTGGATCGCGGGGAAGCGCCGCCGGAGAACGCCGATGATCTCGGACGTCTCGTCGACCGAGAGAGTCGTCTGCGTGATGTACGCGAGCCTGGTGTCGGACGGGAGATCGAGCGCCTCGGCCTCGACGACGTCCTGAACGAGCACGGTCGCCTCCGGCGCCTCGCCCATCGTTCCGACCACCTCCTCGTGGCCCTCGTGGCCGATCAGGACGACGGTGTAGCCCGAGGCGGCGTACCGGCGGGCCTGCACGTGCACCTTCGTCACGAGCGGGCAGGTCGCATCGATCACGTTGTGGCCGAGCCCCTGCGAGGCTCTGTTGACCGCCGGCGCCACCCCGTGCGCCGAGTAGACGATCGTCGCGCCCACCGGGGCCTCGGTCTCAGAGTCGACGAAGATCGCGCCGCGCGCCTCGAGGTCGCGAACGACGTGGATGTTGTGGACGATCTGCTTGCGGACGTAGACGGGTGGCCCGTAGTGCTCGAGCGCCAGCTCGACCGTCTCGACCGCCCGCTCGACCCCGGCGCAGTAGCCACGGGGTGAAGCGAGAAGCACGCGCTCGACAGCCATCGGAGCCATCGTAGCCCGCGGCCTTGGCCGGCTCGTCGCAGCCGGGGCGCCGCAACGCCCCGGCTACGAGTGAAATGGAGCGGCCCCTCGTTCCGGGGGGTCGTCGCGACAGGACCGCTCCAAGCGCATTCCGCGGCCTCCACAACGAGGTCCGGGGAGCCACGGTTTGCATCGCCCAGTGCCGCCACGCTATTCCTCGCCTACGACATGCTCAATAGGCCGGATGGCCTATCTTTCCAAGCCGTAGGTCTCGCTCTATCATCGGCGCCAGCCCAGTGGATGCTCACACCCAGGCGGTCCTGTTCAACGCAGTCCCGCTGCTCCTCCTGGCGGCGCTCGATCTCGCGGTCGCCGCCGTCCTCGCATCCGCGTTTCGGCGGAGGCGTGGACGCCTGGACGGGCTCGGCGCCGCGCGCGTCCTCGTCTATCCGTGCGTCGGGATCGCGGCCGCGATCGTCGGCGTCCTCGTGCTCGTCGACCGCGAGCCTCTGGGCGGTCACGTCTGGATCTCGCTCGCGGCGATCCTGCTCGCAGCGCTCCCCGTCGTCGCGCTGCTCGCGAGTGGGGAGGAACGGCGCCGGCTCGGTTCGGCGGCGGCCGTGGAGAAGCCACCACGCGATCGGGAGCTCGAGGCAATGGGCCGTCTCTCCCGCGCGCTGCTCGACGCCCACGACGAGTCGGAGATCGCCAGGTTGCTCGTCGACGAGCTTGCGGTTCACTTCGAGCTCGACGTCGCCAATCTCGTGGTGATCGAGGACGACGGCGCTCGGGCGCGGATTCTCAGCGCCCGCGAGGCCGGACGCGACATCGATCCGCTCGCCGGTCAGGTGATCGAGCTCGAGAGCGAGATCTCCGGAGTCGGGACGGCGCTACGGGAGGGGCGTCCGTTCGCCGTCTTCGACGTCGCCTCGTCGCCGATCGTCAGTCGAAGGCTGAACGAGTTCGCACGTGTGACGAGCTGTGCCTTCGTGCCGGTGATCTCCGCCGAGACCGTGATCGGCGTCGTCTTCGCGGGGGTTCGTCGCCCTCGGCTCTTCAGCGAGGAGGAACTGGCGTCGATGCAGTCGTTCGCCTTCGAGTCAGGCCTCGCGCTCGCGCGCGTTCGCTCCGCTCTCGAGCTCGGCGACGCTCTCGAGCGCGAACGGCTCGTCTCGAGGATCACGCTCGAGGTTCGCTCCCGACAGGAGCTCGACGAGCTGCTGAGTGTCGCGGTCGAGGGAATCGGCCGGGCACTCGACATCACTCGCTGCCTCATCCGGCTCGGCGGACCCGGCGAGCCGGTCGGGGCGCTCGCCGAATGGTCTGCCTCCGGGTACGAGCCGATCGGTGACGCGACTCCGATTCCTGCGGCCAACCTGGCTGTCCGCGAGCTGGAGACGATCGAGATCGCCGATGTCCTGGAGGATGCCCGGCTAGGAGATTCCGAGCTCGGGGACATCGACGAGCTGCTTCGCCACGGCACCCGGGCGGCGCTCGCCACCCCCATCGTCGCGTCCGGCCGAGCGATCGGGGTGCTCGGGATCCAGCGCGGCGAGCCGGGTCGGTGGTCCCGCGGCGATATCCTGCTCGCCGAGGCAGTCGCGCGCGAGGCAGCCGGTGCGATTCAGTCCACCCGCCTGCTGCGCGACAGCGAGCGGCGGATTGCCGAGCAGGGGGCGCTCCTGAAGGCGGGCGAGGCGCTGACGAGCGAGCTCAAGTTCGACGCCGTGATCAGCCGTCTCGTCGAGGAGCTGCTCGCCCTCGTGGCCGGCGATGCTGCCGACTGCTGGACGCTTGCCCCGGGCGGCGGCGAGCTTGTCTGCCGGGCCGTGCTTGGCCTGCCCGAGACCGAGATCGGCCGGCGGATCCCGGTGGACGGCACCGTGGGCAAGGTGCTTGCAACTGGAAAGGCCGTGCTCCAACGCGACTTCGCCCGCACCGAGCGGCCGGAGCCGACGCCCAACTACGCCGTCTTCGCCGAGGTGATGCAGGCGCCGATCTTCTCGTTCGGCGACATCAGGGGCGCGCTCGGAGTCTGGTCGCTCGAGCCCGACCGCTTCGACGAGTCGGACCTACGTCTGATCGAGGCCTTCGCGAACCTCGCCTCGATCGCGCTCCGGAACGCCGAAGCGTACGAGGAGAGCGCCCGGCAGGCGCAGATCGAGCGCGGGTTCTACCGGATCGCCGCCGTGCTCGGCGAGCCGCTCTCCGCGGCTGCGACCCTCGACGCGGTGGCCCAGGCTGCGGGAGAGTCGCTCGGAGGCGACTTCGTCGCGGTGCTGCGCGCGGCCCGGGGCGAGCTCGTGCTCTCGGGCGGCTACGAGTTGCCGCCGGCGCTCGCGGCGTTCCTCCGCTCGGCGGACGCGGACGAGCTCCGCGCCGTCTCCAGCTCCGGAAAGGTGCTCGCGTCGCGCGTTCTCGGTGAGGACACCCGTTTCGGGCCAGGGCTGCCCGCAGCGGCCGAGGCGGCAGGCTCGCGCTCGCTGCTCGCGGTTCCGCTCACGCAGCCGCGCGCCGAGGGAAGCGGGCTCGTCCTCGTCTTCTTCCGGGAGGAGCGGACGTTCACCGACGAGCAGCTCGAGCTCGCGCGGCACATCGCCGGCGCCGCTCGGGGCGCTCTCGAGCGCAGCGAGCTGTACGAGCTCGAGCGACGCTCGCGCTCGCTCGCCCAGCGGCTCGCCAGCTCGAGCCGTGACCTCGCGGGCGAGCTCGACCCCGATACCGTGCTCGAGCAGGTCACGCGTCGCGCGGCCGAGATCCTCGAGGCATCCGGTGCGTCGGCGCGCGTGCTCGAAGGCGACGAGCTCGTGGTGCGCGCCGCGTGCGGTGACGGCAGCACCGAGGTGCTCGAGCTGCGCTCGGCGTCGACCGCCTGGCTCGTTGGCGACATCGTCCAGTCCCGCTCGCCTAAGGCGATCTCGGATGTCGCCGACGATCCGCGGACGATCGAGTCGGACCCGATGCTGGCCGCCGGCCACGCCGCGTATCTCGGAGTGCCGATGATCGGGCCGGGCGGCGCCGTGGACGGGATTCTCGCCGTCTACGATCGGCGACCGCGCGAGTGGCGCGACGAGGAGAGCGAGACGCTGGCGCTGCTTGCCGGCAGCGCGGCCTCGGCCCGGGCGAACGCCGCGCTCTACCAGGGCGTGCGACACGAGCAGCAGCGGAGCGACGCGATCCTGGCAAACGTCGCCGACGGGATCGTGGCTGTCGACCGGCAGGGCACGGTGGTGCTCTGGAATCCCGCCGCCGAGCAGATCACCGGCGTCTCCGCTGCCGCCGCGCTCGGACGCACTCCCGGCCAGGCGCTCGGACGACCGCTCGAGGCCGAGGGCGGCCCGAGTGGCGGCAGCAGGCTCGTCGCAGTCGGGCGCGAGGGCGAGGAGGCCTGGCTCTCCGTCAGCGAGGCGGTCATGACCGACCCGGCGGGTGCCGTTGCCGGCCGTATCTTTGCCTTCCGCGACATCTCGGCCGATCGCGCGGTCGAGCAGATGAAGTCCGACTTCGTCTCCACCGTCTCCCACGAGCTCCGAACGCCGCTCACCTCGATCTACGGATTCGCGGAGACACTGCTGCGCCAGGACGTCCTCTTCGGGGAGGCCGAGCGCGAGACCTTCCTGCGCTACATCGCCTCCGAGTCCGAACGCCTGACCGCGATCGTCGATCGACTCCTGTCGGTTGCGCAACTCGACACCGGCGCGATCACCGTCCAGCTCGCGACGACCGACGTCACGCAAATCGTCGAGGAGGTCGTCAACTCGGCCCAGTCGACGCTGCGCCAGAACGGACACACCTTCGTGACGTCGTTCGAGAGCGGGCCGCTCGCGGCAGAGGCCGATGCGGACAAGGTGGGCCAGGTGCTCACCCACCTGATCGACAACGCCGTGCGCTACTCGCCGGCGGGCGGCACCGTCACGATCGCGGCGCGCCGGACGGACGGCTCGGTCGAGCTTCGCGTCGAGGACGAGGGCGAGGGGATTCCACGTGACGAGCACGAGCGGATCTTTCGGAAGTTCTATCGAGGCGAAGCGGCCGCGCAGACGGTAGGGGCGGGAGCGACAGGGCTCGGGCTCTTCCTCGCCGAGGGGCTTGTCGCCGCGATGGGCGGACGCATCTGGGTCGATTCTCCCGAGGGACGCGGCGCCGCATTCGTGGTCGAGCTCCCGGCTGCCGCGCGTGGAAACTGACCGTGCTGGACATAGCCACGATCATGACGCCCGCAGGGAAGACGAGGGTGCTGGTGATCGACGACGAGGCGCCGATCCGGCTGCTCTGCCGGGTCAACCTCGAGGCCGAGGGCATGGGTGTACTCGAGGCGAGCGACGGGCCGAGCGGCTTGGCGAAGGCTCGCGAAGAGCTTCCGGACGTTGTTCTCCTCGACGTGATGATGCCGGGTCTGGACGGCTGGGGCGTCGCCGAGGCCCTGCTCGAAGGTGGAGAGACGTCGTCGATCCCGATCATCTTCCTGACGGCGCGGGCGGAGTTCCGCGATCGGGCTCGCGGCCTCGACATCGGCGGGGTCGACTACATCACGAAGCCGTTCAACCCCGTCGAGCTTGCCCCGCTCGTCCGGGACCTGCTTGCTCGACTGGAGCACGACGACCTCGACGAGCTGCGCCGCGAGAAGCTCACAGAGCTGCGTGCGCTGATGGC
>JBPCJB010000171.1:0-10490 GCA_051005735.1 Gaiellaceae bacterium
TGGTCGCGCTCGGAGGCGTTGCGCTCACAGGCGACCTCGGCGGCGGCACGACGACCGTCGTGGAGAACTCCCCTGCTCCCGCGGCCGCGACACCCGTCGCCGCCGACGGTCGCCTCACGATCAGCGACATCTACGACCGCGCTGCCCCAGGCGTCGTCCAGATCACCTCGACCTCCCGGCCGACTCCGGACAGCCTCGGCTCGCCGGCCGAGCCCACCGGTCCCGAGCAGGCGCTCGGCTCCGGCTTCGTCCTCGACAAGGCCGGCCACATCGTCACGAACTACCACGTGATCGAGGGCGCCGAGACGATCGAGGTCAGCTTCTCGAATCAGGACACGCTGGACGCAAAGCTCGTCGGCAGTGACCCATCCACCGGTCTCGCGGTGCTGCGGGTGGAGACGAGCTCGCGCGGGTTGCGGCCGCTCGAGCTCGGCAACTCCGACACCGTTCGCGTCGGCGACCCGGTGATCGCGATCGGGAATCCGTTCGGGCTCGACCGCACCGCCACCGCCGGGATCGTCAGCGCTCTCCAGCGGCCGATCGCCGCCCCGAACGGCTACACGATCGATCACGTGATCCAGACGGATGCGCCGATCAACAAGGGCAATTCGGGCGGGCCGCTCCTGAACGACCGCGGTCAGGTGATCGGCGTCAACTCCCAGATCTCGACCGGCGGCGGGGAGACCGGCAACGTCGGAATCGGGTTCGCAGTTCCGTCGAACACCGTCAAGATGATCGCGGCGCAGCTGATTAGGAGCGGCCAGGTCGACCGCGCCTTCATCGGAATCGGCGGCTCCACGATCGAGCCGGAGCTTGCGCGCCTCTTCCGGCTCCCGGTCGACGCCGGCGTCCTCGTCGAGCGGGTCGGCGCGGCGACGCCCGCCTCCCGCGCCGGGATCAAGGGCGGGACGAGCGACACCGTCGTCGCAGGCCAGAGCTACACGCTCGGCGGCGACGTGATCGTCGCGATCGCCGGCAAGCGCGTTGCCTCGCTCGAGGAGTTGCGGGACGTGCTCGCTGCTCACAAGCCGGGCGACGCGGTCGAGCTCGAGATCTATCGCGGCGACAAGCGGCGGACGCTCGCGCTGACGCTCGGGCGCCAGCCCGCGTCGCCGTGAGTCGCTAGCAGCAGCGGGCCTCTGGGGAGCGAGTCGTGCCGGTGGCTACCCTTGCGGCGTGGAAGCGCCGCTGCCGCAACGAGGAGACCTCCTCCTCGAGGACGAGTCGCTCGCCGAGGCCGAGGAGCTCTGGGCCGACGACGACGACGCCGACTACCTCGGCTGGTTCTGCGTTCGCACGGATCCGTTTCCGTGCCCCGCCCTCGGCTGCACCTTCGTCGCCGAGTTCATGACCGCCGCGCATCTCGTGCTCGTCTGGGAGGAGCGCGACGACCCGAACCTGCTCTGGCACGCACAGCGCGCGATGGAGGTGGGCCGCAACCCGCGCGTGGTGTCCTACGAGCGCGGCTTCGGGCCGAGCGCCTCGTACTACGCCTGGGAGGCGGCCGGACGCCCCGTGCATGGCGTCCGAGGCAAGTAGCTTCGGCCGCAGCTTGACGCTCGGAGTCGAGGAGGAGCTGATGCTGCTCGATCCCGCCTCGTACGCGCTATCGCCGGGAGTCGAGCGGCTGCTCGGACCGCCCGGCCTGAAGACCGAGCTCTTCTCCTGCCTCGTCGAGACGAACACGCCGATCTGCGAGAGCGCGGCAGAGGCGCTTGACGAGCTCGTGCGGCTGCGCGGCGTCGTGCGGCACGCGGCTGAGCTCGAGGGGCTCGCCGTCGCGGCTACGGGCAGCCATCCGTTCTCGGCCCCCGAGGAGCAGGAGATCGTGGCTGAGCCGCGGTATCTCGCGCTGCTCGAAGAGCGTCCCGCCGCGAGGCGACAGCTCGTCTGCGGCCTGCACGTGCACGTGGGGATGGAGAGCTTCGAGCGCTGCCTCGAGACGCTCGAGTTCGTCCTCCCCTGGCTCCCGGCCGTGCTCGCCGTCTCGCTCAACTCGCCCTACCTCGACGGCGAGGACACCGGCCCGCTCTCGGCGCGCGCCGGCCGGCTGCTCGAGCTGCCGCGGGCGGGGCCGCCACCGCTGCTCGGAACGGGCCAGGGCTGGGCCGACGCCGTCGAGCGCGCCGGCGGCGACTACACGCGGATCTGGTGGGACGTGCGGCCGCATCCCCGGCTCGGGACGCTCGAGGTGCGGATGCCCGACCAGCCGACGAGCGTTCGCCGGTCGGCTGCGATCGCGGCGCTCGTGCAGGCGCTGTGCGCAGCCGCTGGGCCTGTCGAGCCGGCTGACCGTGGCGCCTACCTGAAGGCCCGGGCCGACGCAGCGGCCGGTCGCGCCCCGGTCGCCGAGCTGCTCGCGCTCGTCGAGCCGGCTGCGCGCGAGCTCGGCGCCTGGGAGCTCGTGGAGCTGCTGCGCGAGCCGCCCGAGGCCCACCGTCAGCTCGACGTGGGCGGCCGCGAAGGGCTCGTCGCCGTGGCGGCCGATCTCGTGGCGCGAACACGCGAGTAGGCTCATCGCGTGATCCGCTCAGGGCTCTTCGTGGTCGGATTGGCGCTGCGGCGGCTCGAGCGCGGCACGGGCGCGACCGCGCTCGTCGTTCTCGGGATCGCCCTCGGCGCGGCCGTCCTCGTCGGGATCCGGGCAGGAACGACAGTGGCGCAGGATCGCGCAGTCGCGCAGGCTGTGGACCGGTTTCCGGAGGGCTCACGCTCCGTGCGGGCCGTCTGGTTCGGCGTGGCGGGGCAGTCCGACGAGCCGCAACCGGCTCTCGACGTGCGGGCGCGGGCCGCCCTGCGTCGCGCCGGCGTTCCGGCTGCGCACTCGCTCGTTCTCTACCGCGAGACCACGATCGCCGGCGACTTCGCCGGGCTCGGCGGCGTCGAAGGGCTGGGAAGGTGGGTCGAGCTCAGCTCGGGGAGGCTGCCGCGCGCGTGCCGGCCCGAGCGCTGCGAGGTGTTGCGGCTGCGGGGCGAGGGGCGACTGCCGGCCCCGCCCAACCTACGCCTCGTCGAGGTCGGCGAGGCCGCGCTCGCGTCGAGCATCCTCTTCGGCGACTTTCTCGCCCCGACCGACAACGCGCTCGCCGACGCCGAGGTCAGCCCGGCCGTCGCCTTTGCGGCCGGTTATCACCGACCCGCCCCGCCGCCGCTCTTCCTCGCCGAGGGAGTCGCCACGCTCGCGGGCGCGCCGGCGCTCGCCCGGCTCTATCGCAGCTACGCCTGGGTGGCTCCCCTCGACGCTGGGACGCCGCGACTATGGGAGATCGACGACCTCGCCGCCGGAGTCGCTCGCGCTCGTTCCGAGCTGCAGGCGAGATCGACCTCCTTCGACCTCGCCGCCCCAGTCGAGGAGCTGCGCTCGGCGCAGGAGGAGAGCCGACGTGCGGGGCACCGGCTGGCGCTCGTCGGCGGCGAGGCGGCGGCGCTTCTCTTCGCCTTCGCGATTCTCGCCGCGATGACGCTGCGGCGCGACCTGCGGGCCGCGCGCAGGCGGCTGGCCTGGGCCGGGGCGCGCAGGTGGCAACTCGGCCTCCTGACCGGGATCGAGACCGGACTGATCGCCCTGGCCGGTACGACGCTCGGGTTCGCGGTGGGCCTCGCCGGCGGCGCGCTCGTCGCCGACCGGGCGGACGCTCCGGTCGGGGAGGTGCTGGCGCAGAGCGTCCTCTCCGGAACGGGGCTGCTTCTCGTCGGGCTGGTCGCGCTTGCGGCAACTGTCGTGCTCGCCGCAACCGTGACGTCGAGGCCGGCGCAGCTTCGGCGTGCTCTCGTCACTCCGCTCGATCTGGCCGCTGTCGCGGCGGCGCTCCTCGTCGTGCTCTCCCTCCGGCGCGGTGACGACGACGGCGACCTCGTCCTGCTTCTGCCTGCGCTCGTCACATTCGCGGCTGCGGTCGCGGCGGCGAGGCTCCTGCGCCCGGCGCTGCGCGTCGCCGAGAGACTCACTCGCAGTCGGTCTCTCGGTCTGCGCCTCGCCGTCCTCTCGCTGGGGCGCAACCCCGGCTACGCGGTCGCGGCGACCTCCTTCCTCGTCGTCAGCTTCGGGCTGGCGCTCTTCGCCGAGACCTATCGAGCGACGCTCAGCGCCGGCGAACGCGACAGCGCCGCCTACGCGGTGCCGCGCGACTTCGTCGTGCGAGAGGATCTGCGCCGCCTGATCCCCGTGCTCGACGCCGCGCCGCTCGGTCGACTTCGCGCCCTCGGTCCCGGAGCGGACGTCGATCCCGTTCTGCGCCTGACTGGCGGGGTCGGACGGCAGGAAGGCGAGTCGGGGATCACGCTGCTCGGCTTGCCGCCGTCCTCGATTGGAAAGCTCCAGGGTTGGCGCTCCGACTTCAGCTCGCGCTCGCCGGAGGCTCTCGGAGCTGCGATCGAGGCGCCGGCGGGCGACGGTGGAATCCGGCTCGGGATCGAGACGCGCGAGATCGTCGCCCGCGCGAGCGGCGACGAGGTGAGGCTTGCGGCCGAGCTGCGCACGGTGCGCGGCAGGTTCCTCCGCGTCGACCTGGGTCTGACGAGCGCCGGCACCCTGCGCGGAGCGGTGCCGCGGGAAGCGCGCGCGGGCTGGCTCGTCGGGCTCGCGATCGAGCCGGCGACGAGGCTACAAGAGCGCGGCACCGACGCGGGACAGGCGGCGAGCGGAAGCTTCCGGCTGCTCGAGCCGGCGCTCGAGGACTGGGTCGGGGCCGGCGGCGCCCGCTTCGAGGACGGGCGCGTCGAGTACACCCTGACGAACCAGGTCGCGACGCGCCTGCGGCCGCGGATACCGAGCGATCGGGAGCCGGTGCCGGTGCTGGCGACTTCCCGCCTCGCCGCAGCCGCCGACTCGAACGGGCGCCTCCCGCTCCAGGTCGGCGGCGAGCGTGTCTCCGTTCGCGTGGTCGAGCGGATCGCGCGCTTTCCGGGGGTGAGCGGCCAGGCCGTCGTCGGTGATCTGGGCCCGCTGCTCACGCTGCTGAACGCGGAGCGCCCGGGCGCTGCCCGGATCAACGAGCTCTGGATCGGCGCGGCCGACGCCGCCGCCGCAGCCCGGGTCGCGGGTGAGCTCGAGCTCGAGCCGTTCGACGTGCTCCAGGTCGTGTCCCGCCGGGCGCTCGAGGCCGAGGCGCGGCAGGATCCGATCGCACACGGGACGCTGCTCGCGCTCGCGGTCGCGGCGCTCGTCGCTTTAGGGCTCGCGCTCATGGGAATCCTGCTGACCGTGCTCGGCGACCTGCGCGACGAGCAGGGCGAGCTCTTCGATCTCGAGGCGGAGGGCGCGCCGCCGGTGCTCCTGCGACGCATCGTGCGGCTGCGTGCCCTCATCGTCGCGCTCGCGGGCCTGGCCGCTGGAGCGGTGACCGGGCTCGCGCTCGGCGCCGTCGTCGTCGATCTCGTCGCTCTCACCGCTCGCGCGACAGCCGCGGAGCCACCGCTCAGGCTCGACTTCGACTGGACGATCGTGGGCGCAGCGCTCGCCGCGTATGTCCTTGCGGCCGGTGCGCTCGTCGTGATCGCGACGCGTGATGCCTTCCCGAACGACGGCGCTCCCGGTCGCACGGAAGCGATCGAATGACCGTCCTCGTCGACGTGCGCGATGTCTTCCGCGTCCATCCGAGCGCCGAGGGCGGCGTCGCTGCGTTGCAGGGCTTGACCCTCAACGTGCGCGAGGGCGAGGTGTGCGTCGTCCTCGGCCCGAGCGGCTCGGGCAAGTCGACGCTCGTCCGGATCGTGGCCGGATTCGACCGTCCGTCGGCGGGCTCCGTCCGGGTTGCAGGCGTCGATGTTCCCGCGCTCTCAGCCGCCCGGACTGCGCGCTACCGCTCGGAGCTCCTCGGGTACGCCGACCAGCACTACTGGCGGGCGCTTGCGGGGGAGCTGACCGCACGAGAGCTCATCGGCGTGCAACTCGGGCTCGCGGGCGTCTCTGCCGCGCGCCGCGACGATCGCGCCGGCACGTTGCTCGAGCGTGTCGGGCTCGGCGAGCGGGGTGCTTCGCATCCGCGCGAGCTCTCCGGCGGTGAGCAGCAGCGGGTGGCTCTTTGCGCGGCACTCGCCCACCGGCCGCGCCTCCTCGTCGCCGACGAGCCGACGGGCGAGCTCGACTCGGAGACCGCGCGTGGCGTGCTCGAGCTCGTTGCCGAGCTGGTGCGCGAGCATGGCGCCACCGCGCTCGTCGTCAGCCACGATCCGGCCACCATCGAGGTCGCAGACCGCGTCGTCCACATCCGTGACGGGCGCGTCAGCGACGAGCAGCTCGTCGGCGTGGGCGCCGACGAGGCCGTCGTCGTGGGTCGCGGGGGCTGGCTGCGCCTGCCCGAGGAGCTGCTTCGGTCGGCTGGAATCGACGACCGCGCGACCGTCAGCTTCGATGCCGACCGCCTCGTCGTCGCCGCCCCGGCAACCGACGAGGCTTGTGTCTCTGAGACACAGGCTCTTGCTCTTCCGCTCAACGAAACCGTTCTCGCCCCACCTAGTGTCGTTTCCACGCAAACTCTCCTCGAGGCTCGCAGCCTGACTCGGGGCTTCGGGGAGGCGAAGCCGGTCGACCGGCTCTCAGCCTCCTTCGCTGGTGGGCGGCTCTACGCCGTAACAGGGCCGTCGGGATCGGGGAAGACGACGCTCCTGCACCTTCTTGCCGGGCTCGACCTCCCCGATGCGGGCGAGGTCGTTCTCGACGGTGTCTCGCTGGCCTCGCTCGACCGCGCCGGCCGTGCAGAGCTCCGCCGCACCCGGCTCGCGTTCATCGGCCAGACGGTCGGGCTCGTGCCCTTCCTCGGCGCGCGCGAGAACGTCGAGCTCTCGCTGTCGCTGCGTGGGATCGACCCTGAAGATGCCCGCCACCGCGCTGCGGACGCTCTCGCCTCGGTCGGCCTCGCGGAGCACGCCGAGCGACCGGTTGCCGAGCTCTCGGCCGGCCAGCGCGAGCGGGCCGCGATCGCGAGGGCGCTCGCCGCCCGCCCACGCGCAATCGTCGCCGACGAGCCGACCGCGCGGCTCGACGGGGCGAACGCGCGCGGTGTCGGCCTCCTCCTCGCCGAGCTCGCGCGCTCGACCGGCGCCGTCGTCATCTGCGCGACGCACGACCCGCTCCTGATCGAGCAGGCCGACGAGGTGCTGGAGCTAGGCTAGGGCGATGCCGACGCAGACCGAGACGATCCAGGTGAGCGGCGTTCGTTGCGAACGCTGCGTCGGCAGGCTTGCAGCTGCGATTCGCGAGCACGAGGGCCTCGAGGCCGCGAATGCAAATCTGCTGGGACAGGTAGTGCTCTCCTGGAACGACGAGCAGACCTCGCGCGAGGAGCTCGTCGGCGCGCTCGCCCGAGCCGGATTTCGGGAAGCGCCCTCCTAGTCGCCGAGCAGGCCCGGCGCGTTCGGCCCATCGTTCGGGCCTTCGCCTCGACCCTGGTGCTTTTGGATCCGCGTCCGCTCCGCAGCGGCGGGCTCGATGCCCGTCCGCTGCTCCTGCATCTCGGCCGTGCGGGCCGGATCGTCCGGGTTGAGCGAGCCGTCGCCCAGCGTGCCGGGCTCCGCCTCGCCGGCTGCGAGGCCGTAGTGCTCCGCGACAGCCTGCTCGTCGAGGCCGTCGTCGCCGACCTCGGGTGCCGATTCGAGCACGTCCTTCGAAACGGTCGCGCGTACGACCTGCTCGCCCTCGTCCACCGTCACGAACACGTCGGGCAGAGCTCGCCGGTGCTTGAAGATCGCTCCCTGCTCGACGATCAGGTTGCTTCCCTGCTTGCCGACGACGGTTCCTGCCCGCTCGTCGTCGAAGGTGAGAACGTCGTACCCCTCCATAGGCCTCCTCTCGATTGCAGGCACCCGTACCCCGTCCCCCGTGTCCTCAACCGGGAATAGCGGCGGCCGAGCGTGCGTTTGGACCCGCTCAGACCGATTGCTAGGGTGGCCCGGTGGGCGAGACCGAGGCAGCCGATGCGCGTCGAATCGCCGCCGAGGCCCGCGGCCGGGTGCGGTTCGAGGAGGAGGCGCTCGAGCTTGCCGACCAGGTCTACCGGGTGGCGCGCCGATTTGTCGGCACGCGTGAGGAGGCCGAAGAGCTCGTGCAGGACACGTACATCAGAGCGTTTCGAAGCTGGAGCTCCTATACGCCAGGCACGAACATGCGGGCGTGGCTGCTGCGCATCCTGACGAACCTCAATCTCGACCGCGGCCGCAAGATCCAGCGCACGCCCGACTTGCAACCGCTGGAGGAAGGCGACTACTTCCTCGCCAACAAGCTCGCCGCCGCCGAGGGCGAGCAGGCGCTCGACCAGGAGCGCGTCGTCGAGAAGCTCTCGCAGGACAACGTGGTCGGCGCGCTCTCCGAGCTCCCGCACGACTTTCGCGACGTCGTCGTCCTCGTCGACATCGGCGAGTTCAGCTACGCCGACGCCGCGCAGATCCTGGACGTTCCGATGGGAACCGTGATGTCGCGGCTGCATCGGGGCAGGCGGATCCTGAAGCAGAAGCTCGCCGAGGAATCGCTGGCTTGAGCGACCACGACCCCGGCTGCGAGAGGTGCGAGGAGCTGCTCCAGGGCTACCTCGACCGCGACCTCGCGCCCGACGAGGTCGTCGTCGCCGAGGGTCATCTCGACGGCTGCGACTACTGCCGGAGGCGCTACCGCTTCGAGGAGCGGTTGCGGCGCTACATCCGGGTCTCGGCGAGCGAGCGGATGCCGGCGGGATTGCTCGCGAAGCTCACCGAGCTGCGCGACGAGCGGCCCGCTCTCTAGCCCGGTCTGAAGCGCTCCGGAAGCTCGGAAGCGTAGTCGACGTCACCGGGGGCGCCGAGATCGTCGCACGGGACGAGCACTGGCTCGCGCGTGCGCAGGCCCTCGTCGGGGATGTCGTTCCACGCCGAGCGCGCCAGCAGGAGGGGGTGGCCGCGGACGCCGGCGTAGCTTGCGGCGAGGAGGGGCGCAGGGCTCGTGCGCCAAGCGGCGAGTACCCGCTCGATTGCGGCCGGCGCGAGCTCGGGTCCGTCGGCGAGCACGACGATCGCGGCCTCGACATCGGCGGCAAGCGCGTCGAGCCCGCAGCGGAGCGACGCACCTGGCCCGCGTTCCCAATCCGGGCAGCGAGCGATCGGCGCGTCCGGCTCGAGCTCGTAGGCGCCGAGCACGACCACGAGCTCGTCGATTCCGGCGGCCCGCACTCGCTCGAGAACAGCGGGCAGGAGGAGCGCTTGCTTCGACGCCCCGAACCGTGAGGCGGCGCCGGCGGCGAGCACGATCGCCGCGATCGACATCTACTAACCCTCCTCGACCGTGACCTTCTCGATCACGACCGGAATCGACGGCGGGCCGTCGCCGGTGCCGAGCGCGTCGATCTTCAGCACCGTCTCCAGCCCGTCGGCGACCTCGCCGACGACCGCGTACTCGGGCGGCAGCTGGGCGTCCGGGCCGGTGACGACGAAGAACTGGCTGCCGGAGGTGCCGGGCGCCTCGAGCCCGCTCTTCGCCATCGCGACGACGCCCTGTACGTACTGCGTGGCCGGCGGCGGAACGTCGACCGTCTGGTAGCCGGGGCCGCCGGTGCCGGTCCCGGTGGGGTCGCCGCCCTGGATCACGAAGCCGGGAACGACGCGGTGAAAGGTGACGCCGTCGAAGAAGCCGTCGCGCGCGAGGGCGACGAGCGACGCGGCCGTGTTTGGCGCTGTCTTCGCGTCCAGCGCGATCGTGAACTGTCCGCAGTTCGTCTCGACGACGAGGCGGTAGGTCGTGCCGCCGTCGAGCTTCGCCTCCGGAGCTTCGGCGCCGCCGTCCGGCTTGGGCTCGGGCGCCTCGACGGTCTCGCACTCGGAGCCCTCGGGCGAGGTCGGTGTCGCCTCCGACTCTGTTGTCGTAGCTTCCGTGGTCGCCGCTTCGGTCGTCCCCGCCTCGAACGTTCCGGGGCTCTCGTCGCCGCCGCCGCCGCAGGCGGCGAGCGCGAGAACGAGCGCGAAAACGAGCGCGAGGCGGGTTGGGCTCACGCCGGCGAGCTTACGCGCGAGAGCTGCGCGATCGCGCGGTCGACGAGAGCGCGGGCGATCTCGAGCTTGTACGCGTTGCCCGGGAGTGGCGTCGCCCGCTCCAGCTCCTCGGGCGAGGAGAGGAGCCACGGCGTCGGCGCCACTCCTGCGAGTGCGAGCCGCGTCTCGCCCTCGATCCTGGCCGCGGCGACTCCGACGAGCGCGAATGCCCAGCGCCGCCGATCCATCGCCTTCAGGTAGACGCTCGCTTCCACTTCCGGCACGTCGAGCTCCAGGATCAGCTCGCCCGGTTCGAGCGCGGTCATGGTGCGATCGTCGTCGGTCGGGAGGCGGTAGAGCTCTGAGAGCGGGAGCTCGCGCCGGTCGGTGCGGACGCGGGCGCCGAGGGCGAGCAGCGCAGCGGCGGGATCGGAGGGGTGCGCGGAGGCGCAACGCTCGTTCCCGAAGATCGCGTGCTCGCGGTGCTGGCCCTCCTTCGCGTGGCAGATCTCGCCGCCGTGCAGGTAGCAGGGGAACTTGAGCCGCCAGTACCAGCA
>JBPCJB010000172.1:0-5279 GCA_051005735.1 Gaiellaceae bacterium
ACGAGCACGAGCCGCGGGAGACCCAACGGATGACGGTCGCCCAGATCCTCTCCCAGTCGTCGAACGTGGGCACGATCACGCTCGCGCAACTGCTCGGCCAGCCGCGCCTCGTCGACTGGATCGGCCGCTTCGGCTTCGGCAAGCCGTCCGGGATCGACGCTCCGGGCGAGTCGCTCGGGATCCTGCCCTCGTACTGGTCGGGCTCGACGATCGGGAACGTGCCGATCGGCCAGGGGATCGCGGTTACGCCGATCCAGATGGCCGCCGCCTACGCGGCGATCGCGAATCGGGGGATCCTGCACACGCCCTATCTCGTCGACCGGGTCGACGGCGCGCGCCAGAAGCCCGAGGCAGGCCGTCGCGTCGTCTCGCGCACCGTCGCCGCGCAGGTGATGACAATGCTTCGCGACGTCGTCTCGGCGGAAGGCGGCACCGGCGCGCTCGCCGCCGTGCCGGGGTACACGGTCGCAGGCAAGACCGGAACCGCCGCGAAGCCCGTGCCCGGCGGCTACTCGACCTCGAAATACGTCGCCTCGTTCGTCGGCGTCGTGCCGGCGAAGCGGCCGCGGCTCGTCGTGCTCGTGTCGATCGACGAGCCGAGGACGGCGATCTGGGGTGGCGTCGTAGCCGCGCCGGCCTTCTCGCGGATCGCGCAGTACGGGCTCCAGCAGCTCGAGGTCGCTCCGGACGCGCTGACGCACCGCTAAGTTTCCGCCGGATGGAGCTGGAGCGCCTGATCGCCGCGCTCGCACCGGAGGCGGTCGTCGGAGCGGCAGCCGTCGAGGTGCGGGACCTGGCCTACGACGCGCGGGCCGTGACGCCCGGGTCCGCGTTCTTTTGCGTCCCCGGCTCGACGGCGGACGGCCACGACTTCGGCGCCGCGGCGGTCGAGAGCGGCGCGGTTGCGCTCGTCGTCGAACGGGCGCTCGAGCTTGCCGTGCCGCAGCTCGTCGTCCCTAGTGCGCGGGCCGCGATGGCGACGGCGGCCGACGTCTTCTTCGGGGAGCCCACGCGCGAACTCGAGGTCGCCGGCGTGACCGGGACGAGCGGCAAGACGACGACGGCGTTCCTGCTCTGGTCGATGCTCGAGGCGGCCGGTCGCTCGCCGGGCCTCCTTGGCACGGTCGAGAGCCGGATCGGCGGCGAGGTGCGGCCGGTGGTGCGTACGACGCCCGAGGCGATCGACCTCCAGCGCACGTTCAGGGAGATGCTCGACGCCGGGAACCGGAGCGTCGCGCTCGAGGCGTCCTCGCACGCCTCTGTGCTCCACCGGCTCGACCGCGTCCGCTTCGACGTCCTCGTCTTCACGAACCTGAGCCAGGACCACCTCGACTTCCACGCCGATCTGGACGACTACTTCGCGGCGAAGCGCCGCCTTTTCGTGGGCGCGGCTCCGCCTCCCGCCACGGTGAACGTCGGCAACGAGTGGGGGCGCCGGCTGGCCGGCGAGCTCGCGGTTCGTCGCCGCGCGCCGCTCGTCACCTTCGGCTTCTCGGAGGACGCCGAGATCAGGCCGGACCACCTCGTCCTCGACGCCTCGGGCGCCCGCTTCAGCGCCGCAGGGATGGAGATCCGCTCGCGCCTCCGCGGCCGCTTCAACGTCGAGAACGTGCTCGGAGTGGTCGCCGCGGGGATCCTCCTCGACGTGCCCGCGGACGAGATCGCCGCGGGAATCGAGGAGCTCGAGGGCGTCCCGGGTCGCTTCGAGGCCGTCGACGAGGGGCAGCCGTTCGCAGTCGTCGTCGACTACTCGCACAAGCCGGACGCGCTCGACAACGTGCTTCGAGCCGCTCGCGAGCTCGCTGAAGGCCGCGTGCTCGTCGTCTTCGGAGCGGGAGGCGACCGCGACCGTGGCAAGCGCCCGCTGATGGGCAGGATCGCCAGGGATCTCGCTGACGTAGTGATCGTCACCTCGGACAATCCGCGCGGCGAGGCGCCGCTCGCGATCATCCAGGACATCCTCCAGGGCGCCGGCACGGACGTCGAGATCGATCCCGACCGGCGGGCCGCGATCGGGCGCGCGATCGGGCTGGCTGAGAAAGGCGACGTCGTCGTGATCGCCGGCAAGGGCCACGAGCAGGGTCAGGAAGTCGCCGGTGAGAAGCTTCCGTTCGACGATCGGGAGGTTGCGCGCGAGGTTCTGCGCCGATGATTCCGCTTCAGCTCGACGAGCTGCGCCGGCTTGGGAGGCTCGAAGGCGAGGGCGAGGCGACCGGGCTGACGATCGACTCGCGCACGGCCGGGCCGGGCGACCTGTTCGTCGCCGTCCGGGGCGGACGCAGATTCGTGGCCGACGCACGGGAGCGGGGCGCGGCGACGCTCGTCCCGGACGACGAGCATGCGGCGCTGGCCGCGATCGGCCGAGCGCTACGGTCCCGCAGTGGCGCGCGCGTCGTCGGGATCACGGGCTCGACCGGCAAGACCTCGACGAAGGACATCCTCGCCGCGCTCTGCGCCCCGGTGGCGCGCACCGTTGCGACCCGCGCCAGCGAGAACGCCGAGGTCGGCGTGCCGCTCACCCTCGGCCGCCTCGAGCCTGACACCGAGCTCTGCCTCGTCGAGCTCGGGATGCGCGGCTTCGGCCAGATCGCCGAGCTGTGCGCGATCGCCCGGCCAGACGTCGCCGTGATCACGGCGATCGGGCCCGTCCATCTCGAGCTCGTCGGCTCGATCGACGGCGTCGCCCGCTCCAAGGCGGAGCTCGTCGCGGCGCTTCCGGCAGGCGGGATCGCAGTCGTGCCGCGGAGCGCCGAGCTCGAGCCCCATCTCAGGAGCGACGTCGAGGTGCGACGGGTGGGGGAGGTCGACGTCGAGCTCTCGGAGGATGGCGCCCAGATCGCCTTCGCAGGCGAGCGCATCCGCTTTCCGCTCCGCTCGCGCCATCAAGCGCAGAACGCGCTTAGCGCGCTGACCGCCTACGAGGCGCTCGGCCTCCCGCTCGAGCGCCTGCAGGAGGGCGCCGACCGGGTCGAGCTCTCGCGCTGGCGCGGGGAGGAGCTCGCGCTGCCGGGCGGGGGGATCGCGATCAACGACGCCTACAACGCGAACCCGACCTCGATGCGCGCGGCGCTCGAGCACCTCGCCGGCCTGGGAGCGGCGCGGAAGCTCGCCGTTCTCGGAGGCATGGCCGAGCTCGGCGAGCACGCCGCGCGCTACCACCGAGAGCTCGGCACGCTGGCGGCCGAGCTCGGGATCGAGGTCGTCGCGGTCGGCGAGCTCGGCCGCGGCTGCGGCGCGCCGACCTGGGTACCCGACGCGCCGACCGCCGTCGCCGTCGCACTCGAGCGCCTTCGCCCCGGCGACGCAGTCCTAGTAAAGGCGTCGCGAGCGCTCGCGCTCGAAGGGGTGGCGCCGGCCCTGGCGAACGAAGCCGACTAGATGGTCCGCGTCCTGATCGCCGGCCTGATCGCGATGGTCGTCTCGATCGTGATCGGCCCGAAGTTCATCGAGTTCCTGCGCCGGAACGAGCTCGGCCAGCCGATCCGCGAGGAAGGTCCCGCCGGCCACGTCGTCAAGCAGGGAACGCCCGTGATGGGCGGGCTCCTGATCCTCCTGTGCGCCTTTCTCCCGTTCCTCGCTCTCTCGCGCTACACCCTGCCTGCCCTGACCGTTCTCTTCGTCACCGTCGGCTGCGGCGCGATCGGCTTCCTCGATGACTTCATCAAGCTCCGCCATCGCCGGTCGCTCGGGCTCAACGCTCGCTGGAAGCTCCTGCTCTTACTTGCGATCACGATCGTCGTCGGGATCGCCGTCCACGAGGAAGGCCGAGTCGGCACCTCGATCTATCTCCCCATCGCGAACGTCGATCTGCCGCTCTCGTATGCCTTCTATCCCTTCCTCTTCCTCGTGATCGCAGGCGCGGCGAACGGCGTCAACCTGACCGACGGCCTCGACGGACTCGCGGCCGGGACGGCGATCATCGCGCTGCTCACCTTCCTCTCGATCAGCGTGATCGCGTACATCCGCTCGGCGCCGGCGTCCGGCGACCGCTCCGACTACCTGCTCGACCTCTCGATCCTCGCCGCGGCGCTGATCGGGGGGACGATCGGCTTCCTCTGGTACAACAGCTTCCCCGCCGAGATGTTCATGGGCGACACGGGCTCGATGGCGCTCGGGGGCGCCCTCGCCGGCTTCGCGATCGTCACCGGGACGGAGGCGCTGCTGCTTCTGATCGGCGGGATCTACGTCGTCGTCGCGCTCTCGGTGATGATCCAGGTGCTCTCGTTCAAGTACACCGGCAAGCGCGTCTTCCTGATGGCGCCGCTTCAGCATCACTTCGAGCTGAAGGCGTGGAGCGAGACGAAGATCATGGTTCGCTTCTGGATCGTGGCCGCGATCCTCTGCACGAGCGGCTTCGTCCTCTACTACCGCTACTACCTCCAGTTCCGCCTGTGACCATCGGCCGGGCGCTCGTACTCGGCCTCGCGCGGTCGGGCCGGGCTGCGCGGGCGGCGCTCGAGGCGAACGGGACGGAGACTGTCGTGGCGGACCGGACGCTCGAGAACGACGGCGAGCTTGCGCTCCTGGACGGCGTCGAGGTGCTCGTCAAGAGCCCCGGCGTGCCCGGCGAGGCGTCGCTCGTCGTCGCGGCGCGCGAGCGGGGAATCCCGGTGTGGAGCGAGATCGAGCTCGCCGCTCGTCTCCTCGCGAACCCGATCGTCGGTGTCACCGGCACGAACGGGAAGACGACGACGACGGAGCTCCTGGGGGCGATGCTCGGGGCCCCGACGGCCGGCAACGTGGGCACGGCGCTTTCCGAGTTCGTGGGCGCGAGCGATTCGGAGCAGCCGATCGTCTGCGAGCTTTCCTCTTTCCAGCTCGAGGACATCGACTCGTTCCGGCCCTGGATAGCCGTCCTCCTCAATCTCGAGCCCGATCACCTCGACCGGCACGGCAGCTTCGAGGCCTATCGCGCGGCGAAGCTGCGGATCTTCGAGAACCAGACGCCCGAGGACGTGGCGATAGTCCCGGACGGCTTCGGCCCCGTGCCCGGCGGGGGCCGGCGGGTCGAGTTCTCCGCGGAGGACGTGCTCCCGGCCGAGCCTGCGATCCCGGGCGCGCACAACCGCGAGAACGCGGCCGCCGCGACGGCCGCTGCGCGGGCCGCCGGGCTCGGCGACGACGCGATCGGTCATGCGCTCCGCACGTTCCCCGGAGTGCCACACCGGCTCGAGCTCGTCGGCGAGCGCCATGGCGTCCGTTACGTGAACGACTCGAAGGCGACGAACACGGCCGCGGCAAGGCGCGCGCTCACTGCCTACGACGCGCCGCTCCACCTG
>JBPCJB010000173.1:0-7325 GCA_051005735.1 Gaiellaceae bacterium
ACCGGCAGCGGCTCGAGCGGATCGACGTCGACGCCGAGGGCGCGCGCCACCTCCAGCGCAAAGAACGGATTCCCTCCGGATCGCTCGTGGATACGGAGCAGGGTCTGGCGCGCGAAGTGCCGCCCGAGCCGGTCGTGCAGAAACCAGTGGAGCGCACCGACGCTGAGCGGACCGATCGGAAGCCGGCGCAGACGCTCCGGATCGAGCGCCTGCTCGAGCTCGGAGGGTTGCGCGCCGTCCACCTGCCGCCGCGCGAGCAACACGATGACGCGACTGGCGTCCAACCTTCGCAAAGCGAACGCCAGCGCGCTCGACGAGGCCGGATCGAGCCACTGGACGTCGTCGATCGCAATCAGAATCGGCTCGCGCTCGCTGAGCGTCTGCAGCATGCTCCGCACGGCCACCGCGAGCGTGCGGTGATCGACCGCATCCCCCGACTCGCGAAGCAGCGCAACCTCGAGCGAGCGCCGTCGCGGCGGCGCGAGTGCCGGTGCCACGTCGTCGAGAACGTCCTCGAAAAGGTCGCCGAGCCCCAGGTAGGCGAGGTCGCGCTCGGCCTCGGCGGGCCGCGACGAGAGGACGCGCAGTCGGCGCTGGCGCGCGGCCTCAACCCCGGCGAGCCAGAGCGTCGACTTGCCGATCCCCGCCTCGCCGCCGAGCACGAGCGCGGCAAGGCCGTCTGCCGGCCGCCCCACGAAGGCGCGCAGCGCGGCCAGCTCCTCGTCTCTGCCGACGATCTCCGCTGCCATCTGTGTCCCGTGATCGTGACAGGGAGCGACCGCGATTACGAGGCCGCCGTTACAGTCGGCACCATGGCGACGCTCGCCGAGGCCACACTCACGGACGCCGAGCGACGTGCGCTCGAGCGGCTCGTGCCGCTCCTCGAGGAGGAGTTCGGCCCGGCGCTCCACGCCGTTTGGCTCTACGGCTCACGTGCGCGCGGTGAGCCGCCGCACGAGGAGTCGGACGTCGACCTGCTGATCGTGTCCGACGACGCGTCGCCTCAGGACACCCGCCGAGTCAGCCGCCGACTGGAAGCGGCCGCTGCGGCCGAGGGCACCAGCCCGTGGGTCTTCTCGCCGCGCGTCTACTCGCCCGAGCGGATCGCGGAGCGGCGCGAGATCCGCTCCTTCTTCATCCAGGAGGTCGACCGCGACAAGGTCGTCCTCTACGGAGAGCCGTGAGCCCGCGGTCCGAGGAGTTCATGGCGATGGCGCGGGATCAGCTAGCCGCCGGCGCAGGCGTCGCTTGCCGGTGGGTTCGGCTTCCAGGCGGTGAGCACTGCGTACTACGCGATGCTCTACGCGGCCAGAGCCGCGCTCAGCGAGGAGGATCGCTACGCCAAGACCCACAGCGGAACGTGGAACCTCTTCGGGCAGGCGTTCGTCGATTCTCGACGGTTCGACCCGGTTCTCCTCGCCGACGCTCGGGACACCCAGGCGGATCGGTCCGGCGTCGACTACGAGGCCTCGAGACCATCGGACGAGCGCGCGCACGAGATCGTCGCGCTTGCCGAACGTTTCGTCGCCGCCGTCCGCGAGCTCGTGGGCGACTGAAGCTCAGGCGGCCGCGGCGGCGCGCGCGGCCTTCGCGAACGCGAGCTCGCCGTTCTCGGCGTCGACGCGGATCGTGTCGCCCTCGGCGAACTCTCCCTCGAGCAGGCGCAGCGCGAGCGGGTTCTCGACGAGGCGCTGGATCGCGCGCTTCAGCGGCCGCGCGCCGTAGGTGGGGTCCCAGCCGACCTCGGCCAGGTGCTCCTTCGCCGCGTCAGTCAGCTCGAGCCCGAGGCCGCGCTCGGCGAGTCGCTCGCGCAGGCGGCCGAGCTGGAGCTCTGCGATCTGGCCGAGCTCTTCCTTCCCGAGCGGCTCGAAGACGACGATCTCGTCGATCCGGTTCAGGAACTCCGGCCGGAAGTGCTCGCGCATCTGCTCGGCCGAGCGGATGTTCGAGGTCATGATCAGGACGGTGTTGCGAAAGTCGACGGTGCGGCCCTGGCCGTCGGTGAGGCGGCCGTCGTCGAGCACCTGGAGGAGCACGTCGAAGACCTCGGCGTGCGCCTTCTCGATCTCGTCGAGGAGGACGACCGAGTACGGCCGGCGCCGCACGGCCTCGGTGAGCTGGCCACCCTCGTCGTAGCCGACGTAGCCGGGCGGGGCGCCGACCAGGCGCGAGACCGTGTGCCGCTCCTGGTACTCGGACATGTCGATCCGGATCATCGCCCGCTCGTCGTCGAACATGAACTCGGCGAGCGCGCGGGCGAGCTCGGTCTTGCCGACGCCGGTGGGGCCGAGGAAGACAAACGAGCCGATCGGGCGGTCAGGATCCTGGAGTCCGGAGCGCGCGCGGCGGAGCGCGTTCGAGACCGCCTCGACAGCCGCGTGCTGGCCGATCACGCGCCGGTGCAAACGCTCCTCCATGTGGATCAGCTTCTCGGTCTCGCCCTCGAGGAGCCTCGACACCGGGATCCCGGTCTACGAGCCGACGACGCCTGCGACGTCGTCCTCGTCGACTTCCTCCTTGACCATCGGGTCGGCTGGTGTCTCGCGCTCGGCGAGCTCCTTTTCGAGCGCGGGCAGCTCGCCGTAGCGGATCTCGGCGACCCGCTGGAGATCGCCGGCCCGCTCGGCCCGCTCGGCCTCCATCCGGAGCTCGTCGATCCGGCTCGTGATCTCGCCGATCCGGTCGAGCGCGCCCTTCTCCTCGGCCCAGCGGGCGGCGAGGCCGTCGCGGCGCTCCTTCGCATCGGCGAGCGCCCGCTCGACCGGCTCGCGCACGGCGGTGGATTCCTTTCCGATCGCGGCGAGCTCGATCTCGAGCTGGCGGACGGCGCGGTCGGCCTGGTCGAGCTCGAGCGGCGAGCTCTCGATCTCCAGCTTCAGCCGCGACGCGGCCTCGTCGATCAGGTCGATCGCCTTGTCGGGCAGCTGGCGATCGGCGATGTAGCGGTCGGAGAGCACGGCCGCGGCGACGAGCGCGGCGTCGCGGATCCGGACGCGGTGGTGCGACTCGTACTTCTCCTTCAGCCCGCGCAGGATCGCGATCGTGTCGGCGACCGACGGCTCGCCGACGAAGACCGGCTGGAACCGCCGCTCGAGCGCGGCGTCCTTCTCGATGTGCTTGCGGTACTCGTCGAGCGTGGTCGCGCCGACGCAGCGGAGCTCGCCGCGCGCGAGCATCGGCTTGAGCAGGTTGGCCGCGTCGACGGCGCCCTCGGCCGCGCCCGCCCCGACGATCGAGTGCAGCTCGTCGATGAAGAGCACGATCCGACCCTCGGCGTTCGCGATCTCGGCGAGGACGGCCTTCAGCCGCTCCTCGAACTCGCCGCGGTACTTCGCCCCAGCGAGGAGCGCGCCCACGTCGAGCGCCCAGACCCGCTTGCCCTTCAGGCTCTCGGGCACGTCTTCCTTGACGATCCGCTGGGCGAGCCCCTCCGCGATCGCCGTCTTACCGACGCCCGGCTCGCCGATCAGGACGGGGTTGTTCTTCGTCCGGCGGGAGAGCACCTGGATCACCCGGCGGATCTCCTCGTCGCGGCCGATCACCGGGTCGAGCTTGCCGCTCTCGGCCGCCTCGGTCAGGTCGCGGCCGAACTTCGAGAGCGCCCGGTATGTCCCTTCGGGATCCTGGCTCGTGACACGCTGACCGCCGCGTACCTCCTTGATCCGGGCGAGAAGCCCGTCACGCGGCACGACGTCGAGCGCGAGCAGGAGGTGCTCGGTCGAGACGTACTCGTCCTCGAGTTTGCGCATCTCCTCGAAGGCGCGGTCGAGCGCGCGCGTGAACGCGGCGCCGGCGACGGGCTGGCCCGAGCCGCCGTGCGCGGTCGGCTTCGCAGCGAGCTTCGCGTTCGTCTCGGCCTGGAGCGCGACCGCGTCCGGAACGAGCTGCGCCGGGAGCTCCTGGTCGAGCAACGAGAGCAGCAGGTGCTCCGGGTAGAGCTCGGGATGCGAGTGGCGGCGCGCCAGCTCCTGCGCGGCGGCGACCGCCTCCTGCGACTTGACGGTGAGCCTCGTGAAGTCCATCAGCCCCTCCGGGCGGGCTGGTTCGGCCGGTAGAGGACGACCTCGCGCCGGTAGGAGCGGTGCACGGTGCGGATCTCGTCGCGCAACTCGCGCTCGAGGCGGGCCGCACGGCCCTGAGCCTTGCGGAGCTCATCCTCGAGCCGGAGCACGTGCTCGACGCCCGCGAGGTTGAGCCCGAGCTCGGTCGTCAGCCGCTGGATCACGCGCAGCCGCTCGAGGTCGGCCTCCGAGTAGAGGCGTGTGTTCCCGGCGGTGCGCTGCGGCCGCACGAGCCCCTTCGACTCGTAGAGGCGGAGCGTCTGCTGGTGCATCCCGACGAGCTCGGCTGCCACCGAGATCATGTAGCGCGGGTGGTTGTCCATCAGCCGCTCACCTTCCGCAGCTGCTCGAGCAGCTCGCGCTCCTTCTTCGACATCTTCTCCGGGACGTCGAGCCGCAGGCGCGCGAGCAGGTCGCCCTTGCCGCCGCCCTTCAGCCTCGGTGCGCCGCGGCCCTTCACCTTGAGCAGCTTCCCGGGCTGCGAGCCGGCCGGGATCTTGAGCGAGATCGGGCCTTCGGGCGTCATGACCTCGACCTTCGCGCCGAGCGCCGCGTCGGCGTAGCTCACGGGCACCTCGACGACGAGATCGTCGCCGCGGCGCTCGTACAGCGGCGATGCCGCTACGCGCGCGACGACGTAGAGGTCGCACATCGGCCCGCCGCCGCGGCCGGGCTCGCCGCGGCCCTTGAGCCGGATCCGCGTCCCGTCCTTCGCGCCGGCGGGAATCTTCACCTGGTAGGTCTTCTGCACGCGCTCGCGGCCCGAGCCCCGGCAGGTCTTGCAGGGATGCTCGACGAGCGTCCCGTTGCCACGACAGCGCGGGCACGGCTGGGAGAGCGCGAAGAGCCCGTGCGAGTCGGAGGTGATCCCGCGCCCGTTGCAGACCGAGCAGACGATCGGCGCCGTCCCCGGCTCCGCGCCAGAGCCGCCGCAGGTATGGCAGGCCGTCTCCACGTTCGCGCGCACCGGCGCCTGGACGCCGGCGAGCGCGTCCTCGAAGGAGATGTGCACCTCGGTCTGAAGGTCGGGGCCGCGCTCGGCCTGCGGGCCACGTCGCGCGCCGCCGCCTCGACCGGCGCCGCCGAAGAGCCCGCCGAAGAGGTCGCTGAGGTCGAAGTCCTGGAACTGCGCCCCCTCCGGCCCGCCGCCGCCGCGCCCGTTCCCCCGCCCGAATCCGGTGGGGCCGAAGGTGTCGTAGGCCTTCCGCTTCTCGGGATCGGAGAGCACGTCGTAGGCGCCCTGGATCTCCTTGAAGCGAGCCTCGTCACCGCCGCTCGCGTCGGGATGATTCTCGCGCGCGAGCTTGCGGTCGGCCTTCTTGATCTCGTCGGCCGACGCGTTCTTGGCAACGCCGAGCATGTCGTACGGATTGCTCACGCGCGCCCCTCGCCGGCAGCGGCTCCCGCCCGGCAGAGCCGGGCTCCGCCGCTGCCTGGCGCCGCTCGCAGCACCCGGCTCTCCGGGGCCGTACTACTCGTACTGTCCCCTCCGGCCGGGCACAGCGAGCAACGCCCGAGGAACGCGCGAGCGTCGAAGGTTGATACACGGCGTTTCATTCGCTCACGATCACCCGGGTCGGACGCAGGACGCGGTCGCCGAGTCGGTAGCCCTTCTGGATCACTTGGAGCACGGTTCCGGTCTCGGCGCCCTCGCCGGGCTGGGAGAGGAGCGCCTCGTGCACGTGCGGGTCGAAGGCGCCCTCGGCGGCGATCTCGGAGAGCCCGTGCCGCTCGAGCAGGCCGGCGAGCGAGCGATGGACGAGCTGGACGCCCTCCTCGAGCTTCGCCTCCTCGTGGGAGGCCGCCGCCTCGAGCGCCCGCTCGAGATCGTCGAGAACCGGCAGGAGCTCGTTCAGGAGCCGCTCGTTCGCCCGCGCCGTCACCTCGACGTACTCGCGGGCGACGCGCTTGCGGTAGTTGTCGAAGTCAGCCGCGAGCCGCAGGTAGGAGTCGTCCGGAGCCGGCGGCGCGGGTTCCTCCACCGCCGGCTCCTCCTCGGCGAGATCGTCCTCCTCGACGACCTCTTCTTCGATCTGCCGATCCTGCTCGGTCACGAGGTCTTGGCCTCCTTGGCCTCTTCCTCGTCGACCACCTCGTAGTCGGCGTCCTCGATCACCTCATCCGAATCCGCAGCCGCGCCGTTCCCGTCGCCGGAGGCCCCGTCTCTGGAGGCCTGGGCCTGCTGCTCCGCGGAGGCCTGCGCGTAGACCGCGTCGGCAAGCGTCCGCGACGCCTCGTTCAGCGCCTCGGTCTTCGCCTGGATCTCCGCCACGTCGGTCGACTCGAGCGCGGAGCGGAGCTCCATGATCCGCCCCTCGATCGTCGCGGCGTCGGCCTCCTCGAGCTTGTCGCGGTGATCCTTCAGCGAGCGCTCGGTCTGGTACGCGAGGTTCTCCGCCACGTTCCTCGTGTCGGCGAGCTCGCGCAGGCGGTGCGCCTCGCCGGCGTGTGCCTCCGCCTCGGAGACCATTCGCTGCACCTCGTCCTCGGAGAGGCCCGAGCCGCCCTCGATCTTGATCTGCTGCTCGTTGCCGGTGCCGTGATCCTTCGCGGTCACGTGGATGATCCCGTTCGCGTCGATGTCGAAGCTGACCTCGATCTGCGGCATCCCCCGCATCGCCGGCGGGATTCCGACGAGCTGGAACTTGCCCAGCGTCTTGTTGTAGGTCGCCATCTCCGACTCGCCCTGGAGGACGTGGATCTCGACCGACGGCTGGTTGTCCTCGGCCGTCGAGAAGGTCTCCGCCTTGCGGGTCGGGATCGTCGTGTTCCGGTCGATCAGCTTCGCGAAGACGCCGCCCTTCGTCTCGATCCCGAGCGAGAGCGGGGTCACGTCGAGCAGGAGCACGTCCTTGACCTCGCCCTTGAGCACGCCGGCCTGGATCGCGGCGCCGACGGCGACGACCTCGTCCGGGTTGACGCCCTTGTGCGGGTCCTTGCCGAGGATCTCCTTGACCTTCTCCTGCACCGCCGGCATCCGGGTCATCCCGCCGACGAGGACGATGTGCTCGATCTTCGAGGGGTCGAGCCCCGCGTCGGCGAGCGCCGCCTTCGTCGGGCCGACCGTCCGCTCGACGAGGTCGGCGCTGATCTCGCCGAGCTTCGCGCGCGTGAGCTGCAGATCGAGGTGCTTCGGGCCGTCCTGCGTCGCGGTCACGAACGGCAGGTTGATCTGCGTCGTCATCGTCGAGGAGAGCTCGATCTTCGCCTTCTCGGCGGCCTCGTAGAGCCGCTGCAGCGCCATTTTGTCGGCCGCGAGGTCGA
>JBPCJB010000174.1:0-7488 GCA_051005735.1 Gaiellaceae bacterium
CCACGGAGGGGGCGACCAAGGAGGCGCTGCGCAACGCGGGCACCCGGGAGCGAAGCGAAGGGGTCGGGCGCGGGCGCACGACGTTCATCATCGCCCACCGCCTCTCGACGATCGCGCTCGCCGACGAGATCGTCGTCCTCGAGCACGGCCGGATCGCAGCGCAGGGCACGCAGACCGAGCTGCTGGCGACGAACGCCGTCTATCGCGAGATCCACGAGCACGGCCTGATCCACGGTCTCTTGAAGGAGACGGCGTGAAGGTCTGGCAGCCCGGCGGTCACCTCTCGGAGGAGAAGGGCGGCGCGGTGCAGGACTGGTCGTGGCGGCGGACGAGGCGGCGCGTCGGGCTGCTCGCTCGCCTGACGCTGCCCTACCGGGGGCGCACGGCACTCGCGCTCGCGACCCTGCTCGCCTACACCCTCGTCGCGCTCGCCCCGCCCTACCTCGCCAAGCTCGCGATCGACGAGGGGATCGACGACGCGAACCTCGGCCGGCTGACGTGGATCGTCATCCTCTTCCTCGGCTCCGCGGTCGCCGCGCTCTTTCTCTCCTCGGCGAACACCTACCTCACCGGCTGGACGGGCGAGCGCGTGCTCGCCGACCTCCGCAACAAGCTCTTCCGCCACCTCGAGCGGCTCTCGATGGGCTTCTACGAGCGCAACCGCGCCGGCGCGATCATCAGCCGGATCACGAACGACGTCGAGGCGCTCGACCAACTCGTCACCGACGGGGTCACGAGCCTCGTCCAGAACACGCTTCTCCTCGGCGGCACGGCGGTCGTCCTCTTCTTCCTCGACTGGCGGCTCGCGCTCGCGACCCTGACCGTACTACCGCCGATGGCGCTCGCCACCGCGTGGTTCCGGCGCCGCTCGAACCGCGCCTACCGCAACGTGCGCGAACGGCTCGGGCTCGTGACGGCGACGCTCGCGGAGGACATCTCCGGGATGCGCGTCGTCCAGTCCTTCACGCGTGAGCCCGTCCAGGAGCGCGCGTTCCACGGCGTCAACGACCGTTACCGGGACGCGAACTACGAGACGACCATCCTGAACGCGATCTACTTCCCAGCCGTCGACCTCCTCTCGTCGGCGGCGACCGCGATCGTCTTCGGCTACGGCGGTTGGCTCGTCTACCACGGGGACATGAGCGCCGGCACGCTCTTCGCGTTCGCGCTCTACCTCTCGAACTTCTTCGACCCGATCCAGCAGCTCTCGCAGCTCTACAACACGTTTCTCGCGGCGATCGCGGCGCTCGACAAGATCGTCGGTGTACTCGACGAGAAGCCGCAGGTCGTTGATGCTCCCGGCGCGATCTCGCTGCCGCGGATCGAAGGCCATGTCCGGTTCGAAGACGTCCGCTTCGGCTACGGGCCCGAGTTTCCGGAGGTCCTGCACGGGCTCGAGCTCGATATCCCCGCCGGCACCACCGTCGCGCTCGTCGGCCAGACCGGCGCAGGCAAGTCGACGATCGCAAAGCTGCTCGCCCGCTTCTACGACCCGACCGAGGGCCGGATCACGATCGACGGCCACGATCTCCGTGGGGTCACGCAGCATTCGCTCCGCCGCCAGCTCGGGATCGTCCCCCAGGAGGGCTTCCTCTTCGGCGGCACCGTCTCCGAGAACATCGCCTTCGCCCGGCCGGACGCGGCGCCCGCTGAGATCGCTGCCGCGGGCGAGGCCGTGGGCGCCCACCGCTTCATCCTCGGGCTCGAGGACGGCTACGAGACGCAACTCGGCGAGCGCGGCACCCGCCTCTCGCTGGGCCAGCGCCAGCTCGTCGCCTTCGCGCGGGCGCTCCTCGCCGATCCGCGGCTCCTGATCCTCGACGAGGCGAACTCGTCGGTCGACATCGGGACCGAGCGCCAGATCGAGCAGGCGCTGCGGAAGCTCCTCGCCGGCCGCACCGCCTTCGTGATCGCGCACCGCCTCTCGACGATCCGCGACGCCGACCTGATCGTCGTCCTCGAGCACGGCCGCGTCGTCGAGCAGGGAACGCACGACGAGCTCCTCGCCCGCTGGGGTCTCTACACGCGTCTCTACGGCGACTGGGCCGCCGACGTCGCCTAGGATCGGCTCGTGCAGCTCAGCAGGCAGATCCAGGTTTCACGTCCGGCCGCCGAGGCGTTCGGCTACGTCGCCGACTTCGAGAACGCGGCCGAGTGGGACCCGGGGATCGCGGAGGCCGCGAAGCTGACCGACGGACCGGTTCGCGTGGGGAGCGAGTACGACATCGTCGCGCTCTTCCGCGGCAAGCGACAGCGGTTTCATTACACGGTGCAGGAGCTCGACGAGGGCCGGCGGCAGATCGTGCTCGCCGGCGATGGGGGGAAGGCGACATCCGTGGACACGATCGTGGTCGAGCCCGCCGGCGAAGGCTCCCGGATCACCTACACAGCCGAGATCAAGCTCAAGGGCTTGCGCCGGGTCGCCGAGCCGCTCCTCAAGCCGATGCTCGCGAAGACAGCCGACGAGGGAATGGCCGGCCTGAAGGCGACGCTCGACCGCGAGGGTTAGGAGGCTCAGCCCTCCGCAGGCTGGGCGCGGCGGCGGAGCTGCTGCCGCTCGTCGGGCACCTTCACGTCCCAGACGACGCCGAGCCGCTCGAGCCCGCGGATCACGAGCCAGGAGACGTCGATCTGGCGGCGCAGGAGCCCGTGGCGGGCGGAGCTCGGGAAGGCGTGATGGTTGTTGTGCCAGCCCTCGCCGAAGACGAGCAGCGCGACGAGCCAGTTGTTGCGCGCCTCGTCGCGCGAACGGAAGTCCTTCCGCCCGAACATGTGGCAGATCGAGTTGACGCTGAAGGTGGCGTGCTGGTAGAGGAAGATCCGGATCAGGCCGCCCCAGACGAGTCCGGCAAGCCCGGAGGCGATCGTTCCTCCGATCGCGTAGCCAACGAGGAACGGCAGCCCGAGCGTGAGGATGACCCAGAGCAGGTAGAGCCGGTCGATCGTCCGCACGAGCCAGTTCTCGTACAGATCCTTCCCGTACTCGCGCCCCTGCTCCATCCCGAGGTTCGCGAAGAGCCAGCCGACGTGCGAATGAACGAAGCCGCGGATCGCGCCCCACGCGCCCTCGCTGCGACCGACGTGCGGCGAGTGCGGATCGCCGGGCTGATCGGAGAGCGCGTGATGCTTGCGATGGTCGGTCACCCATTGGGTCAGCGGTCCCTGCATCGTCATGCAGCCGAGGATCGCCAGGGTCGCCTCGACCGGCTTGCTCGTCCGGAAGCCGCGGTGCGTGAAGTAGCGGTGAAAGCCGATTGTCGTCCCGAAGGCGCACACGATGTAGAAGCCGACGAGTACGAGCAGATCGACCCAGTGGAAGGCCACACCCCAGAGGAGGCCCATGGCCGAGAGGATCCCGAGCGGCGGCACGACGACGGCGACGAGAGTGACCGCCTGGCTGATCCGGCTCGTGCCGGTGCGCACTGTCGCAACCGGGACCGTCCCGACCGGGACGGCAGCCGCGGCGGGGCTGTCTAGACCTTTTCCACCCATGAGACCCCTCGGCAGAGTAACGAGTCAACCGTTGTTCGTCGCTGAACGAATACCGGTTGCAATGGGATCTCCTCCTCGATGAGGGTCGCTGTCGTAGGCGCCGGGATCTCCGGCCTCGGTGCCGCCTACCTGCTGGATCGCACTCATGACGTCACCGTCTTCGAGTGCGATTCGCGTGCCGGCGGGCACACGCACACGATCCGCCACGACGGGCTCGCGCTCGACACCGGCTTCCTCGTCCACAACACGCGCAACTACCCGCTGCTCGGCCGCCTCTTCGGCGAGCTCGGCGTCCGCACGCAGGAGTCGCAGATGTCGTTCTCGGTCGGCTGCGCCGCGTGCGGGCTCGAGTACTCCGGTCGGCGCCCGTTTGCGCAGCGGCGGCGCCTGGCGAGCCCGCGCTTCGGCGTCCTACTCTGGGAGATCGGCCGCTGGCTCCGCACCGCGCGGCGCTCGCTCGACGAGGCGGACTACGAGCAGCACACGCTGGAGGCGTACCTCGACGAGCATCGCTACTCGCGCGGCTTCCGGCGCCACTTCCTCGTTCCGCTCACCTCTGCGCTCTGGTCGACCGCGCCGGGGCGAGCGCTCGAGTTTCCCGCCGCCTATGCGATCCGCTTCTTCGACAACCACGGGATGCTGGGGCTGCGCCGGTTCGCGTGGCAGACGGTGAGCGGCGGCTCGGACACCTATGTTCGCGCCCTCTCCGAGAGGCTCGGATCGAAGCTGCAGCTCGGCCTCGGCGCCCGGTCGCTCCGGCGCGACCCGGACGGGATCGAGCTGACGACCGACGACGGCGAGCGGCATCGCTTCGACAAGGTCGTCGTCGCGACCCATGCCGACCAGGCGCTGGCGCTGCTCGAGGATCCGAGCGAGGACGAGCGCCACGTGCTCGGCGCCTTCGCCTACACCCGCAACGAGGCCGTCCTCCACACCGACGATCGGCTGCTCCCCCGAGCCCGGACCGCGCGAGCCGCCTGGAACTACCGGCTCGGCGACGACGGGCGCCCGACGGTGACCTATTCCCTGAACCGGTTGCAATCGATCGCCGGAGAGAAGGAGTACTGCGTGACGCTGAACGAGCCGGTCGCCGACGAGCACGTCATCCGCCGCCTGACCTACGAGCACCCGCTCTTCACGATCGACGCGCTCCGAGCGCAACGCGAGCTACCCGCGCTGTGTGGCCCACGTCACACGCACTTCGCCGGCGCTCACCACGGGAACGGCTTCCACGAGGACGGCCTCGCGTCGGGAATCCGGGCCGCAGGCGAGCTCGGAGCGACCTGGTGAGATCAGCGCTCTACCTCGGCTCGCTCACCCACTCGCGGCGCTCGCCGGCCACGAACGTCTTCACCTATCCGATCTCGACCTGGCTGCTCGACCTCGACGAGCTCCCAGAGCTCGAGCGGCGGCTGAGGCTCCTCTCGGTGAACGGCCGGAACGTCGTCTCCTTCCACGACCGCGACCACTTCGACGGTGACAAGCCCCTGAAGCAGGCGGTGCTCGAGTTCGCCGGCGACCCGGAGATCGAGCGCGTGCTCGTGCTGACGCAGCTCCGCGTGCTCGGCTTCGTCTTCAACCCGGTCAGCTTCTACTGGTGCTACCGCCGCGACGGCTCGCTCGCCTGCCTGGTCGCGGAGCTGAACAACACCTTCGGCGAGCGCCATCCCGAGCTCCTGCGCGGCGGCGACCTCGCCTACGAGCACGAGAAGCATCTGCACGTCTCGCCCTTCTTCGGGCTCGACGGCTCCTACGAGTACGCCTTCTCGGAGCCGGCGGAGCAGGTCTTCGCGCGGATCCACGTCCGGGAGGGATCGACGCGGCCGCTTACCGCCGTCCTCCACGGCCGCCGCCGCGAGCTCACGAACGCCTCGCTCGTCTCGATGCTGATCCGCTATCCGCTGATGCCGCTGCGGGTCCTCGCGCTGATCCACTGGCAGGCGCTGCGGCTCTGGCTCAAGCGCGTGCCCTTCCATCGCAAGCCGGCTTTCGTGCCCGGCGAGGGCTCGGTGAAGAGGTGAGTAGCGTCGATCGAAGCCTTCGTGGCGCGCCCCCGGCCACGCGCCTGCCGCTGCTCGACCAGATCGCGATCTCGATCCTCGAGCGTGCCCTCGTGGGGCTCGAGGGCGGGACGCTCGAGGTGCGGCTGCCCGGCGGCGACGTGCGGCGCTTCGGCCGCGGCCCGCTAGCGTCGCTGACGATCCACGAGGACGCCTTCTTCCGGCGCATCGCCACGCGCGGCAAGCTCGGAGTCGGCGAGTCGTACACAGCGGGCGAGTGGGACAGCGACGACCTCGTCGCGGTCCTCGAGCTCCTGCTCCGGAACGCGGCGCCGGCAGCCGATCGCCACGCTGGTTGGCGCCGCCTGCTCGAGGCGCGACCCCGCCTGAACCGACGCAACGGGATGCTGCGCTCGCGCCGCAACATCGCCTACCACTACGACCTCGGCAACGACCTCTTCGAGCTGATGCTCGACGAGACGATGACCTACTCCTGCGCCGTCTTCGAGCAGCCCGACGAGTCGCTAGCGGACGCCCAGCGGCGCAAGTTCCGGCGGATCTGCGAGCGACTGCGGCTCGGCGAAGGCGACCGAGTGCTCGAGATCGGCTGCGGCTGGGGCGGGTTCGCGCACTTCGCCGCAACCGAGGTCGGCTGCAGCGTCACCGGGCTCACGATCTCGGCCGAGCAGGCGGCGCTCGCGCGCGCTCGCACCGCCGGGCTCGACGTGCGCATCCTGGAGGAGGACTACCGCCGACACGAGGGCAGCTACACGAAGGTCGCCTCGATCGAGATGCTCGAGGCGATCGGCGAGCAGCAGTTCGGCACCTACTTCGAGACCATCGACCGCCTGCTCGAGTCCGGCGGCATCGCCTGCATCCAGACGATCCTGATCCCGGACGATCGCTGGGAGAGGTATCGCAAGTCTCCCGACTGGATCGAGCGCTACGTCTTCCCGGGCTGCCTGATCCCCTCTCTGACCGCGTTGACGCAGGCAATGACCTCGAGCTCACGGCTGATGGTGCACGAGGTGGACGAGATCGGCTCGCATTACGCCGAGACGCTCCGACGCTGGCGCGCGAGCTTCCACACGCAGATCGACGAGGTGCGCGCGCTCGGCTACGACCGCCGCTTCGAGCGCACCTGGGACTTCTACCTCGCCTTCTGCGAGGCGGCGTTCCGCACGCGGGCGCTCCGGGACGTCCAGCTGACGTTGACGCGGCCGTTCAACGAGACGCTCGCTTGATCCTCTACCGACTACTCGAGCGCGCGAACTTCCGCGGGATCGCGCAGCGGCTCTACCGCGTCCGGATCACGGGCGCGGAGCAGATCCCGCTCGTCAGCCCCGCGATCCTCGTCGCCAATCACGAGTCGATGTTCGATCCCTGGCTGCTCGCTCTCGCCACGCCGCGGCCCGTCCGCTACATGGCGAAGGCCGAGCTCTGGCGGAGCTCGCTCCTCGGGCGGGTCTTGGAGTCGTTCGGCGCCTTTCCGGTCGAGCGAGGCACGGGCGACGGCTCGGCGATCTCCCGCGCGGCCTCCCTGCTCCGCTCCGGCGAGGTGATCGGGATCTTCCCGCAGGGCACCTCGAAGCAGCTTCCGGATCGCGTCTTCCACCGCGGCGCCGCGCGGCTCGCGCTCACGACCGGCGCCCCGCTCGTCCCCGTGCGGCTCGTGGGCACCCGCGGCTTCCCGCTTCCCGGCCGCCGGCGCACGGAGGTTCACGTCGGCGAGCCGATCGTCGTCGAGCCGGCGAAGCCCACGGTCGCCGCGGCACGCGAGCTCACGAACCGCCTCGCCCGCGCGCTCGGAGCAACTGCTTGATCGAGCAGCGCTGGCAACTCTGGCTCCTGGGCTGGGTCGCGGCAGCGCTCCTGCTCGGCGGCCTCTACCTCCTTCAGCGCCGCACCCGCGACGCGACCGCGGTGGATGCGGGCTGGGCGGGAAGCCTCGTCCTGATCGCTGCGCTGGCCGCGGCCTTCGGCCCAGGCGAGCTCG
>JBPCJB010000175.1:0-3700 GCA_051005735.1 Gaiellaceae bacterium
CCTTCCAGCTCGACGAGAGCGCCAGCGCGGCGAGCGCGAAGCCGAGCACCTGGCTCCCGGAATCGCCCATGAAGACCGCCGCTGGTCGTCCGGGGCGGAGGTTGAACGGGAGGAAACCGACGCACGCGAGACCGAGTGCGAGGGCGAGCACGAGCACGACGCGGTTCGGGTGCTGGGTGACGGCGTCGAGCGCGTAGTAGGCGCAGGCGATCGCGGCGAGGGTCGCAGCGAGCCCGTCCATGTTGTCGAGCAGGTTGAACGCGTTCGTGATCCCGACGAGCCAGACGAGCGCGATCGCGGTCGCGAGGATGTCGTTGTCGACGATCTCGACGGAGAGCCCGCTCGCCAGCACGATCGCCGCCGCGCCGAACTGCGCGCCGAGCTTCGCGATCGGGCTGAGGTCGAAGAGGTCGTCGGCGAGACCGGCGGCGAAGAGGAGGGCGGCGCCCGCGAGGACGCCGAGCAGCTCCGAGCTCGCGTCCACCGCCCCAACCGCGACCGCGAACAGGATTCCCGCGGCGAAGCCGGCGAAGATCCCGACGCCGCCGAAGCTCGGGGTCGTCGACTCGTGCCAGCGCTCGCCGGAGGGAACCGCGACGAGCCGCCCGCCGACGGGAGAGCGAAGAAGCGTCCAGAGGACGAGGGCTGCGACGGGGAAAGCCGCGATCGCGACGGCAGCGCTCACAAGCGGAAAGCGTAGTCCGGCCCGGTTAGGGCTTTGTGTGGGGACACGCGCCCTAGACTAAATGCCGCGTGTGACTACCTACCTCGATCTCTACCGCTATCGCGAGCTCTTCGGGAGCCTCTTCCGGCGCGACCTGCGCGCCAAGTACAAGGGGTCCGCTCTCGGGCTTGCGTGGACGCTCGCCCATCCCTTGGTGCTGATGCTCGTCTACCTGCTCGTCTTCAGCGTGCTGCTCAAGATCCAGACCGCCGATTACGAGCACTATTGGCTCTTCCTGCTCGCCGGCCTGCCGATCTGGGTCTTCTTCGCGAGCTCGCTCCAGGCGGCCTCGCGGAGCCTGCTCGAGAACGCGAACCTGATCCGCAAGGTGCGCTTCCCGCGCCAGCTCGTGCCGCTCTCGATGGTGGCGACCCAGCTCGTCGGCTTTGCGGTGATGCTCGCGATCGTGGCCGGGCTCAGCCTGGCGTACGTTCCGGCGGCGCGCGATACGGTCTGGCTCGCCATCCCGCTCGCGGCGCTCGCGATCTGCCTCGTCGCCGGTCTCTCCCTCGCGGTCGCTTCGCTGAACGCGCTCTACCGGGACGTCGAGCATCTCGTCGCCGCGCTCCTCCTGCCCTGGTTCTTCCTGACTCCCGTTCTCTACTCGCTCGAGGGGATCCCGGCCGTCAGCGACCACCCGCGTGTGGTCGATGTGCTCCACTGGGGCAACCCGCTCACGCCCGCGATCGAGGCCGTGCGCGATCCGCTCTTCTTCGGCGCCCTTCCTTCCGCCGGCGACACGATCTATCTCGCCGTTTCCGCGGTGCTCGCGCTCGCGCTCGGCGCCTTCGTCTTCAGCCGCGTCGACGATCGCGTCGCGGTCGAAGTTTGAACGAGTGAGTCCGCCGACCCTGTCGGTCTGCTGCATCACGCGCGGGCCGAGTCGCCGCGTCGCGCTCCAGCTAGGACTCCTGAGAGCCGTCGCGGACGAGATCGTCGTCGCCGTGGACGACCGGATCGAGCCGACGCTGCTTCGGCCGCTCGTCGAGGTCGCGGACGAGGTCGTGCTCTATCCGTACGAGGATCCCGTCGACCGGCCCGTCGGGTGGGTGCACGCGCTCTGCCGTGGCGATTGGATCCTCTGGCTCGACGACGACGAGATCGTCTCGAGGAGTCTTCTGGCTGAGCTCCCATCGCTCGTGCAGGCGCCGGACGTGACGCACTACTTCCTCACCCGGAGGTGGCTCCACCGCGACGTGCGCTCGGTCCTCGACGATGCGCCGTGGTACCCGGACTACCAGCTCCGGCTCGTCCGCAACGACCCCGCGCTCCTCTGGTTCCCGGGGGTGACGCACTGGCCGATCGAGGCCGTCGGCCCGCGTCGCTACGTGGAGGCGCCGATCTACCACACCGATCTCCTCCTCAATCCGCTCGAGCGACGGCGCGAGAAGTCAAGTCGCTACGAGCGCGTGCTCGCCGGCAAGCGAGTCGCAGGCCTGCCGCTCAACCACGCCTATTACCTGCCGGAGGATCGGACCGGGATCGCGTTTGCGACGGTGCCGGACGACGATGCTGCGCAGATCGAGGCGGCGCTCGCCGGCGATCCCTGGGGTGAGCCGACGTCTCCTCCGGTCGGCCTCCGCCGCGCGGGGCGGGACGACGTCGACCTGCACTGGCATGGGCGTCCCGCGACGCCGGAGCTCTATCGGGCCCGCCTACGCCCGCTCCGGGATCGGCTTTCGCTCGCTGCCCGTGAGACCGCCGCGCTCGACGTCACCGTCGCGAACGAGGGCACGCACACCTGGCCGCCGGGCACGCTCGGCTCGCCGCAGATCCGTGTCAGCTACCGCTGGCGAGAAGCGGACGGAAGCGTCGTCGTCGAGAACGGGCTGCGAACGCCGTTTCCCCACGCGGTTCGCCCGGGCGAGACCGCGCTCGTGCCCGTCGACGTGACGGCCCCCGCGCAGCCGGGCTCGTACGTGCTCGAGCTCGACCTCCTGCACGAGCACGTGCGCTGGTTCGGCGCTGCGGTCACGTTCGGCGTGGAGGTCGCGCCGCAACCGCTCGTCCTCCTAGCCGGCGCCGACGAGAGCGCGCTCGCCGATCTTGCCGCGGCCGTCTGCGAGGCAGTCCCAGGCGTCGAGGCGGCCTACGTCGGCGCGGCGAGCGGCAACGAGGGGTACCGCTCGCTGCCGGGTGCGCGCCGCTACGTGCTCGAAGGCGGCGGCGCCTCACGACCGGCCGTCCTCTGGCGCGCCGCGCGGCTGCTCGTGAACGCACGGCGGCTGCGGCGAGGCGGTCGACCGACGGTCGCGGACGAGTTCCTGGAGCCATTCGCGGAGGTCGGGCTCGTGCTCGACCTCGGCCGGGTGGAGGGACGGCGCGAACGCTTTCAGCACCGAGCCGCGATGCGCGCGGCCCGCACGCTCGGGATTCCCGTGGTCGAGGTCTCCGACACGGAGGAGGCCCTCGCGGCCGCTGGGAGGACGATGCCGCGGTGACGGCGGCTCTGCCGGACGAGCTTGCGGGCCGGCTCCGCGGCCGCACCGTCCTCATCACCGGCGGCCTCGGCTTCATCGGCTCCAACCTGGCCTTCGCGCTCGTCGATGCCGGCTGCGACGTCATCCTCGTCGACGCGCTCGTGCCGGGGCACGGCGGAAACCCGGCGAACGTCGACGGACTCGAGGGGATCCAGGTCGTTCGGGCCGACCTCCGCGATTCGGCACGGCTTGCGCCGCTCGTCGAGCGCGCGGAGCTCCTCTTCAACCTCGCCGGTCAGACGAGCCATCTCGACTCGATGGAGGATCCATTCGGGGACCTCGAGCTCAACTGCGGCGCGCAGCTCGCGCTTCTGGAGAGCTGTCGGCGGCGCAACCCGGACGTGCGGATCGTCTTCGCCGGAACGCGCCAGGTCTACGGCCGCCCGCGGGCGCTGCCGGTCTCCGAGGAGCATCCCGTCGAGCCGGTCGACGTGAACGGGATCCACAAGCTCGCCGCGGAGTGGTACCACCTTCTCTACGGCCGCCTGTACGGGCC
>JBPCJB010000176.1:0-6304 GCA_051005735.1 Gaiellaceae bacterium
TTGACGGCCGCCTTCATCCCGCTCGTCCCGGAGGCCTCGAGCGGGCGCGTGGGTGTGTTCAGCCAGACGTCGCAGCCACGCACGAGCGTCCGCGCGAGGCCGATGTCGTAGTTCTCGAGGAAGACGATGCGTCCCTGGGTGCTCCGGTCGCGTCCGAGCTCGACGATCTCCTGCATCACGTCCTTACCCGGAGCGTCGGCGGGATGGGCTTTGCCGGCAACGACGAGCTGCACCGGCAGCGAGAGCAGCCGCTCGACGTTCGCGAAGACGAGCCCGGCGCGCTTGTAGGTCGCGAAGCGCCGCGCGAAGCCGATCGTGAGGAGGTCGCGGTCGATGCCTGCGCGTTCAGCGAGGCGCGCCTTCGCCGCCGCATGCACTCGCCAGAGCGCATCCGGGTCGGCCTCGCGGGCCGCTTCCCAGCACGCCTCGTCGGGGGGTGCGTTCGGTCGGACGCCCGCGGAGGTCAGGAGCTCGGCGAGGGCGGGATCGAGCCACGTTCCGAGGTGGACGCCGTTCGTGACGTGCCCGATCGGGGTCTCCTGACCGGGCCAGAGCCACGCCCACATCTCGCGCGCGACCTCGCCGTGCAGCTCGGAGACGCCGTTCGCAGACGCGGACAACCGGAGCGCGAGCGGGGTCAACCCGAAACCGGGCGCCTGACCGGCCCGCCCGAGCGCGAGCAGCGGCTCCTCCTCGAGCCCCGCCTCCGCGGCGAGCGGGGCAACGTACTGGACGACGAGCGCCTCGTCGAAGATCTCGTTGCCGGCGGGCACCGGCGTATGCGTGGTGAAGACGGACGAGCCGCGCACGCGCTCGAGCGCAGCGGCGGTCTCCAGCCCGCCGGCGACCAGCGCCCGCACGCGCTCGATCTGGAGGAACGCCGAGTGGCCCTCGTTCAGGTGGAAGACCGTGGGCTCGATCTCGAGCGCCGCGAGCGCGCGCACACCCCCGACGCCGAGCAGCAGCTCCTGGCGGATCCGGTGCTCGCGGTCGCCTCCGTAGAGCGCGTCTGTGAGCCAATCCACCTCGAGCAGATAGAGCGGAATCGAGCCGACGTCCTTCCGCCAGACCGCTGCCTCGATCCTCGTTCCGCCCACGTCGACCTCGACGCTCACCGGCTCGCGCACGAGTCCGGCCGCCTCGGGATCGACCGGCTGATAGTCCTCGGTCTGCCGCCCCGCGGCGTCGATCCCCTGACGGAAGTAGCCGCCGCGATAGAGGAGGCCGACCCCGACGAGTGGGATCCCGAGCTCGGCCGCGGCCTTGAGATGATCGCCTGCGAGCACGCCGAGCCCGCCCGAGTAGATCGGCAGGCGCTCGTGGAGCCCGAACTCCATGCTGAAGTAGGCGACCCGGAGGCCCTCGTCCCGAGTCCGAGCGCGCTCCCACCAGCTCACGGCGTCTGCAGTCGTGTGCGACACAAGCGCGGAAACTACCGCGATCCGCTCGCTAGCGCGTTCGAGGATCGAGCTTCGCGACGTACGCGCCCGCCTCGCCGTCCTTGCGCACGACCCAGTGCGTCTCGTACTTGGTCGCCAGATTCTCGACCTCGGGGGTGTAGTGGTTCGGGAGGACGACGAACTGCTTCGGGTTCTGGCGCACCGCCTCGTACTCGGCGGGCGCGAGCGTGATCCGGAAGGTGCAGTCGACGTTCGCGCATTCGCAGAAGTAGTCGTAGTCGCCGCCGCCGTGCTCGGCCGCGTCCTGGACGCGCTCGTTGACCTCGCGGAACAGGGCCTCGTTCTCCGCCATTCGCTTCTCGCGCGCATCCATGACGGGGACCCTACTACCAGCCGGGCGCCGGTTTGCGCGCTCGACCGCAAGGTAAAGGGGAGCACATCTCCACCGACGGCCATCAGAAGCGCAGCACGCTCACGATCTTGCTCGCCGCGGGCGAGGTTACGTTGCGGGCGTTCCTCGCCGAGGAGATCGAGCTCGACGATGAGCTGGTCGCCGACTTGGAGCGGATGTTGGAGCGGCTGCGGGCCGAGCTCGACACGGTCGCGGTAGCTCCACCCACCGGCTGAGTCGGATTCGCTGCAAGCGTTTCTCGAGAGCACGCATGTACACGGTCCTGTCTCAGGCCGGCTCCTCGTCAGGTCGTTCTGCCCCGGCTTGGCGAGTCACCGGAGGATGAGGCAGGATCTGCGACGCTGTCGGCGTGAGCCGTGTCACGATCGACGGCGCGACCGGGGTTCTGCGAATCGGCGGCGCGAAGCTCTTCCCGCTCGGGCTGTCGAATCCGCCGCCGCTCGGCGGCACGACGCCCGCCGGCAAGGACGGGTTGCAGGAGCTCGCGGAGGGCGGCGCGAGCTTCATCCGCACAGGGCGCGGAAACTGGAGCGCGGCGCAGCTCGACGAGCAGCTCGCGGCTGAGCGAGCGCAACTCGATGCGGCCGCGACGCACGGCCTCCAGTGCTGGCTCTACCTTGGAGACCTCCCGGATCTGCCGGCGCGCACGGCGGCGAGCGGGCAGGCCTCGGTACGCGAGCAAACGCTCTCGAGGATCGCGGCCGTATTCCGGGATCACCCGGGACTCGGCGCCTACAAGGGCGTCGACGAGCCGCGTAACCCGTTTCGGGGTGCCAACTGGATCCGGCCGGAGGGGCTCGTCCGCGCTCTGCGCAGGCTGAAGGCGCTCGACCCGAACCACCCGCTCGTGATCATCCAGGCGCCCCGCAGCACGGTCGCGCAGCTGACGCCCTACCGTCCCGCCTTCGACATCACCGGCGCCGACATCTTCCCGATCGCCTACCCACCGGGCGAGCACTCCGACCTCGGCAATCGCGACCTCAGCGTCGTCGGCGACGTGACGCGGAAGATGGTGCGGGCGGCCGGCGGCAAGCCGGTGTGGACGACGCTCCAGATCGCCTGGAGCGGAACGGTCACGTCCGTGCGAAAGCCGAACGTGGTGCCGCGCTTCCCCACCCTGCACGAGCTTCGCTTCATGGCCTATCAGGCGATCGCCTCCGGAGCTCGCGGGCTGATGTTCTTCGGCGGCCATCTCACGCAGACCTCTCGGCCCGTCGATGCTCGCGCCGGCTGGAACTGGACGTTCTGGGAGCTGGCGCTGCGGCCGCTGCTCCAGGAGCTCTCCTCGACCGCAGTCGCGCCGGCGCTCGTCGCCCCGGCGGGGCCGTCCGTCAAGGCGAGCGCGCAGGACTTCGACCTCGTCACCCGACGCGACGGGCGCTTCCTCTACGTGATCGCGGCTCGTCGCGGCGGCGCCACCTCGCGCGTCGGGTTCACGGGCCTGCCGAGGAAGCTCGACGGCTCAGCGCTCACCGGCGGGCAGGTGCTCTTCGAGTACGTGCAGGAGCCGCCGCCGCCTCCGATCGGCGCCGGGCGTCAGGTGTTCAGATCGGTGAGCGTCGCGAACGGCGGCTTCCGCGACTGGTTCGGCCCGCACGACGTCCACGTCTACCGCTTCGGGCTCTAACTCCCCTGCGGCGGGCGCTCGGCGATCTCGCCCCAGAAGCGGACGAACGCGTCCTCGCTGAGGAGGCCCAGCCGCAGGGTCGCGCGCGAGTAGGCGATCTCCTCGGGATCGTGGTCGGCGAGATGGGCGTCGACCGCTGTGAATCTGGCGAGCCGAGCCCGATGAGCGGCCTCCTGCACACGCGCCTGGGCGGCGACCTCGTCGGGCGAGACGAACTGGCCGAAGTAGAGCTTCAGCAGCGCGAGGTCGCGAATCTGCGGCGGCTCGACGGTCGGCTCTCGCAGCCAGCGCCGCAACGTTTCGAGGCCGTCGTCGGTGAGCGAGTACGTCCGGCGGCGCCGGCCGAACGGCTCCTGCTGTTGGTCGAGCAAGCCCGCCTCGGCGAGGCGGGCCGGCTCGGAGTAGAGCTGTGAGTGGGGGAACGTCCAGAAGTTGCCGATCGACTCGCGGACCCAGCGCTTCAGGTCGTAGGGGGTCGCGCTGCCCGCACGGCCGACGAGGCCGAGCACGAGATACGAGACCGAGGTGAGGGCGATAGGCGCCATCCCCGTCAAATCTAGTCGTAGCGCCGTTCACCAGATATCTATAACGGATGGTCTGAAATAGGCTATGCTCGGCCGCGAAACGACTGAGGGAGCGAGCAACCCATGAACGATCGCGGTCTCACCGAGCGAGCAGCACGCGTGAGCAGCAGACATCCCTGGCGCGTGCTCGCGATCTGGCTCGTCGTCCTCGTCGCGGCCGTCGGCACGATCGGGACGTTCCTCGAGGGCGCGCTCGAGGGGGAGATCGGGATCACGAGCGAGACCGAGTCGCAGCGGGCCGAGAGCCTGCTGGCCGAAGGATTTCCTCCACCGCCGCCCGAGCAGAACGTGACCGAGGTCGTCGTCATCCGCTCGGAGACCGGCTCGGTGGACGACGCCGCCTTCGAGCAGCGCGTTCGGCGACTCGACGCCGCGCTCCGCGAGGCAGGCGCGACGAACGTGATCGGTTTCTACGAGAGCGGCGAGGATGCGCTCGTCTCCGCCGACCGCGACGCGACCGAGTTGCTCGTGGGCCTCGGCGCCGACCCGGACGAGGAGACGGTTGAGCCGCTGGTCGCTCTGGTGCAGGCCCTGGACGAGGAGCCCGGGATCGCAGCTGCGATGACCGGCGAGTGGACGTCCGACGCCGATTTCGGTCAGCTCTCGCAGGACGATCTGCGGACGGGCGAGCTCTTCTTCGGCGGGCCGGCCGCGCTGATCATCCTACTGCTCGTCTTCGGCGCCGTCGTCGCCGGCCTCGTGCCGCTCGTGATCGCGATCGTCTCGATCATGGTCGCCCTAGCCCTGACCGCGCTCGTGGGGCAGGTGTTCCCGCTCTCGGTGTTCACGATCAACATGCTCACCGGGATGGGGCTCGCGCTCGGGATCGACTACTCGCTCTTCGTCCTCTCGAGGTTCCGCGAGGAGCGCGCCGAGGGCAGGGAGAAGCTCGATGCGATTGCGACCTCCGCGTCGACCGCGAGCCGTGCGGTGCTCTTCAGCGGGATCGCCTTCGTGCTCGCGATGATCGGGCTGCTGCTCGTCCCGAGCACGATCCTGCGCAGCCTGGCTGCGGGAGCGATCCTCGTCGGGATCGTCTCGATCGTCGCCGCGCTGACGCTCCTGCCGGCCGTCCTGAGTCTTCTCGGCGATCGGATCAACGCCCTCCGGATTCCGTTCTTCGGCCGCGCAGCCGCCGCCCCGTCGGAGAGTCGCTTATGGTCGAGCATCGTCCGCGCCGTGATGCGCCGGCCGGCGTTGAGCCTCGCTCTCGCAACGGGCTTCCTCGTGGCCGCGGCCGTTCCCGCGCTCACGCTCGAGATCGGCTCGGCCGGGGCGAGCACGCTGCCCGATCGATTCGCGTCGAAGCAGGGGTTCCTCCTCCTGAACGAGGAGTTCCCGAGCAGCGGCGTCGACCCGGTCGAGATCGCGATCGCCGGCGAAGCCGACTCGGCGGAGGTGCGAGGCGCGATCGAGCGGGTCGAAGCTGCCGTACGACGTCAGCCGATCTTCGGTGAGCCGGCGGTCGAGACCAACGAAGCCGGCAACCTCGCGCGGTTGACCCTGCCGCTCGGCGGCGACGCGATCGCCGAGGGCGCCACGAGCGCGGTGCGCGAGCTACGCGCGGACTTCGTTCCGGCAGCGTTCGCCGGGGTCGACGCCGAGGTGGCCGTCGGGGGTGCCACGGCGGAGGAGATCGACTACCACGACACGATGAGCAACTGGCTGCCGGTCGTCCTCATCTTCGTGCTCGGCCTCTCGTTCATCCTGCTCACGATCGCCTTCCGCTCGATCGTCATCGCCGCCAAGGCGATCGCGATGAACCTGCTCTCGGTCGGTGCCGCCTACGGGCTGCTCGTGCTCGTCTTCGTCGAAGGGGTCGGCAACGAGCTCGTCGGCTTCGAGCAAGCCGATGCCGTCGAGGCGTGGGTGCCGATCTTCCTCTTCGCCGCCCTCTTCGGGCTCTCGATGGACTACCAGGTCTTCCTGCTCAGCCGCATCCGGGAGCGCTACGGCCAGACGGGCGACAACGATGCAGCGATCGCCTTCGGCGTCGGCTCGACGGCGCGTCTGATCACCGGGGCGGCCCTGATCATCATCGCGGTCTTCTGGGGTTTCGCGATGGGCGACCTGATCATGTTCCAGCAGATGGGGTTCGGGGTCGCCGTGGCGCTGCTGATCGACGCGACGATCGTCCGCTCGGTGCTCGTGCCGGCGGCCATGAAGCTGCTCGGCTCGCGCAACTGGTACCTCCCCTCCTGGCTCCACTGGCTCCCGGACGTCAACGTCGAGGGGACGGAGCCGCCTCAGCGCCGCGTGAAGACGTAGTCGTTCGCCTTCG
>JBPCJB010000177.1:0-10740 GCA_051005735.1 Gaiellaceae bacterium
GCCTGACCCTGACCGCCCTGCCCGTCGTCCACTACACGATTCCGGCCTTCGGCTTTCGCATCGAGGGCGACCGGACGCTCGCGTACTCGGGAGACACCGGGCCGTGCGAGGAGCTCGTCGAGCTGGCACGGGACGCAGACCTCTTCCTCTGCGAGGCGACGCTCGACAATCCGAAGCCGGAAGCGGCGTTGCGCGGCCATCTCTCAGTGGACGAGGCGTGCGCCGCGAGCGCCGGGGCCGACGCTCGCCGCCTCGTGCTCACGCATCGACCGGACGAGCGCACGGCGCCCTCCGGAACGGAGCTCGCGAGCGACGGTCTCGAGCTGACCTTCTGACGCCTAGAAGACCGGCGTCTCCCGCCACGTGCCCCAGACCTCGCGCCAGGCGTCGCACATCTCGCCCATCGTCACGTAGTCGCGGGCAGCGTCCAGGATCACGGGCATCAGGTTGACGCCGTCGCGCGCGGAGGCCCGCTTCAGCTCCGCGAGCCGGGCCTGAACGACGGCGGAGTCGCGTCGGCCCTTCAGCGCCCGCACCCGCTCGATCTGCTGGGTCTCGAGCGCCGCGTCGATCTTCAGGATCTCGAGCGGCTTCTCGTCCTCGAGCACGTAGCGGTTGACGCCGACCACGACCCGCTCGCCGCGCTCGACCTCCTCCTGGTAGCGGAATGCGGCATCCGCGATCTCCTGCTGGGGGAAGTTCTGCTTGATCGCCTCGACCATCCCGCCGAGCTTCTCGATCCGGTCGAAATACTCGTAGGCCTGCGCTTCGATCTTGTTCGTCAGGTCCTCGACGAAGTAGGCGCCGCCGAGCGGGTCGATCGTGTTGACGACGCCGGTCTCGTGGGCGATCACCTGCTGGGTGCGGAGCGCGAGCCGGACTGCGTCCTCGGTCGGGAGCGCGAGCGCCTCGTCGAAGCTGTTCGTGTGCAGCGACTGAGTGCCGCCGAGCACCGCCGCGAGCGCCTCGATCGCCGTCCGGACGATGTTCACCTCCGGCTGCTGCGCGGTCAGCGAGACCCCGGCCGTCTGCGTGTGGAAGCGCATCAGCCAGGAACGGGGATCGCGAGCGCCGAAACGCTCGCGCAGCTCCCGCGCCCAGATCCGGCGCGCGGCCCGGTACTTGGCGATCTCCTCGAAGAAGTCGAGGTGGGCGTTGAAGAAGAAGGAGAGGCGCGGCGCGAACTCATCCACGTCCAGCCCCCGCTCGACCGCCCACTCGACGTACGTGAACCCGTCTGCGAGCGTGAACGCGAGCTCCTGGGCGGCGGTCGAGCCTGCCTCCCGGATGTGGTAGCCGGAGATCGAGATCGGATGCCACTTGGGGAGCTCGGCGGCGCAGTGCTGGACCATGTCCGTGACGAGCCGCATCGAGGGCTCGGGCGGGAAGATGTACTCCTTTTGGGCGATGTACTCCTTGAGGATGTCGGTCTGGATCGTCCCGCGTAGCTCCGTCGCCGGCACGCCCTGCTGCTCGGCGACCGCGACGTAGAAGGCGAGCAGGATCGGCGCCGCCGAGTTGATCGTCATCGACGTCGAGACCTCGCCGAGCGGAATCCCGGTGAAGAGCGTCTCCATGTCGTCGAGCGAGTCGATCGCGACGCCCTCGCGGCCGACTTCGCCGAGCGAGCGCTCGTGGTCGGAGTCGTAGCCCATCAGGGTCGGCATGTCGAACGCCGTCGAGAGGCCGGTCTGGCCGTGCTCGAGCAAGTAACGGAAGCGCTCGTTCGTCTCGGCCGCGGTGCCGAAGCCGGCGAACTGGCGCATCGTCCAGAGCTTGCCGCGATACATCGACGGATAGACGCCACGGGTGAACGGATAGACGCCCGAGTAGCCGAGATCGCGCTCGTAGTCGAGGTCGACCGTGTCCGGAGTCGCGAGCGGCTCGTTCTCGACGCCCGAGATCGTGGAGAAGAGCTCGCCCTGCCGCTCGGGCGTGCGGCCGTAGAGCTCCTCGCGCCACGCCTGGGTCGAGTCGAGCGAGCCGCGATCCTCGGTCGTCGCCATCAGCGGGATTGTAGGAGCGGACGCCCGGACGTGTCGTCGCGGCAGGCGGCGGTTTCACCGGAAAGGGGGACGCCCACCTCCGCGGGCGCGCCGATGGGAGGAGTGCGGCGCGATGACGACATTCCACTTCCTCCTCACCCTGAGCTTCGGCGCGTGCGTGCTCGCGTGGCTCGGCGTCTCGGCCTACGTCGTCGGCGGCCGGGCCGTGCACGACCTGCGCGCCCGGCGGCTGGAGCGTGCGCGCCGACTCGGCTCGGGTCGCGGCCTCTCGAATCGGGCGCTGCGCCATGCGGCCGGTGGCCCGTCGCTCTCGGCAGAGGTCGCGCTTGTTTTCGCCTTCGAGGCTGCGGCCGGGATCGGCGCCGAGCGCCTGATCGCCCGCGCCGGGTCGCACCGGACGGAGGTCGGCAAGTGGCGGCGAATCGAGGCGCTCCGGATCCTCGCGCTCGTCGACGAAGAGACTGCGCTGCCGCTCCTCGAGCGGGCTCTCCTTGCCGACGGGGACGTCGCCACCGCGGCAGCCTCCATCCTGGGCAGGCTCGGCTCCGAAGGGGCGGCGCGACTGCTCGCAGCGGCGATCGCCGACTCGAACGTGCCGGACTCGAGGCTCGCCGCCCATCTCGACTCCTTTTCGCGCGACGTTCCCGACATCGTGGGGATGCTCGCGCTCGATCCCTCGCCCGAACGCCGCTGCCGCGGGGTGGGCCTGCTCTCGCGCTACGTCGGTCGCGCCGGTGCCCGCAGGCGGCTCTGCGCCGCTGCGGGCGATGCTGATCCTGACGTGCGCGCGGCGGTCGCGGTAGCGCTCGGAGCCGCACCCGAGGACGGCCTGCCGGAGCTCGACGCGCTCGTCCGCGACGAGGTGTGGTTCGTCCGCGCCCACGCGGCCCGGGCTCTCGGCGCCAGACGTGCCCCGACTCTCGGCGCCGCGGTTGCGCCGCTGCTCGCCGACGAGAGCTGGTGGGTGCGCGCCGCGGCCAAGGACGCTCTCGTCTCGCTGGGCGTCGCCGCCGCACGCGCCGTCGAGCCCTTGCTGGATTCGACCGACAGCTTCGCCCGCAACGGCGCCGTCGAGGTGCTCGAGCGGATCGGGAACGTCGACGCGGTGCTCGCGGCAGCAGCGGCCTCTCCCTACGATCCGCGCAAGCGTCGGGTTGCGCAGGCGATCGCGTCGGCGTCCGCGGAGGCCTACGGTGCGGCCGTCGAGCGGGCAGCCCCGGAGCTCCGGGAAGCCCTCCTCGCGCTCGTCGAGCCGATCGAGGTAGCCGCGTGAATGCGGCACTTCAGACCGGTCTCGCCTGGGTCGTCTACGTCTGCCTGGGCTACCTGCTCCTCGTCGCCGCGCTCTACGCGATCCTCGTCGTCGTCTCGGGGCTCGACAACGCGCTACGCGTGCGTCAGACGCGTGCGGAGGACTTCCGCACACTCGCGCTCTCCCGCTTCACGGCGCCCGTCAGCGTCGTCGTCGCCGCCTACAACGAGGCCGCGCTGATCCGCGAGTCCGTTCGGACGTTGCTCTACCTCGACTACCCCGAACACGAGGTGATCGTCGTCAACGATGGCTCCACCGACGACACGCTCGAGCTGCTCCGGGCCGAGTTCGACCTGGTGCCGCAGCACATCTACGTCCGCCGGGTGCTCGCGACCGAGCCCGTCAGGCAGATCTACCGCAGCCGACTCGACCCGAAGCTCGTCGTCGTCGACAAGGAGAACGGCGGCAAGGCGGATGCGTTGAACTGCTCGATCAACTTCGCGCGCTACCCGTATGTCTGCGGCGTCGACGGCGACACGCTCCTCTTTCCCGACGCGCTCCTGCGCGCGATGCGTCCGGTGCTGCGCGACCCGACGGGAATCATCGGCGTCACGAGTCATCTCACGATCTCGTCGGCCCCGGAACAAGTCGTGGTTAGGCGCGAGGTTCGCGGCGACTACCGACCGCTCCTCGCGTTCCAGCAGATCGACTACCTGCGGGCGTTCATGACGAACCGGCTCGCCTGGAGCCGGCTCAACTTCATGCTCTGCGCCGTCGGCGCCTTCCAGATCTGGCGCCGCGACACGCTCGAGGAGCTCGGCGGGTTCGCGCGCCACTTCAGCTGCGAGGACATCGAGCTCACCTTCCGCGCGCACGAGCGCTACCTCCGGGAGGGGCGCGAGTACAAGATCCTCTCGCTCCCGCACACCGTCGGCGTCACCGAGGGACCGGACCGGCTGCGCAGCCTGATCGCGCAACGGGAGCGCTGGCAGCGTGTCATCCTCGAGACCTTCTGGGCCTACCGCGGGATGCTCGGGCGGCCCAGATACCGTTCGGTCGGGCTCGCCGGAATGCCCTTCTACCTCCTCTCGGAGGTGGTCGCGCCGGTCTTCGAGGTGCTCTCGATCCTCGCTCTCGTCGCTGCCGCGGCGACCGGCACCCTCGACGTGACCTCGGCGCTGCTCGTCGGCGGCGTCCTCGCCTTCGGAACCGGCCTGCTGACCGCCGCCGCAGTCCTGATCTCGGACCTCGCGGAGCGGACGCTGCCAAAGCGCCGGCTCGCCGCGCTCGTCCTGCTCGCGCCGCTCGAACTCGTCCTCTACCGGCCCGCGCTCGTCTGGGCGCGGCTCCTCGGCACCGTCCGGTTCTTCCGCGGCGACCGGCAGTGGCACAAGTTCGAGCGCAACAGCAGGCCGCGCCCGGGCCCGCTGCCGGAGCCGGCCGCGCCCTAGGAGGGCTTGGCGAGATCCCGGCTGTGCTCGAGCGGCATTCCGCCAAGCCCTCCTACCCGACCGCCTGGATCGCGAAGACCGCGCCGACGAGGACGAGGACGACGCCGAGCGCGATCCGGAGCAGATGCTCGTCGATCTTCCCCGTGGCGCCGGCGCCGAGCCAGCCTCCCGGGAGCGCGCCTGCGAGTCCGGCGGCGAGGATCGCCCAGTCGACGTCGACGACGGCAGCCTGCGCCGCGAAGCCGGCGACGCCGAGGAGGAAGCCCACGACGAGATTCGTGCCCGCCGCGCGACGGACATCGAGCCCGACGCCGCGGATCAGCGCCGGCATCCGCAGCGTCCCGAGAATCACTCCGACCGCGCCGCCGAGCGCTCCGATCCCGAGCCCCGAGGCAACCGCGGGCCAGAGCCGGAGCCTCGTGCGAGTGCGCGGTTTGACGGGACGGAGCGCGAGGTCGACCCCGCTCCAGAGAAGGACGGCGGCGATCGCGCCGTAGAGTACGCGCTCGGAGACGTCGTCGGCGAGGAGCGCGCCCGCGATCGCGCCGAGGATCGAGGGCGGCGCCATCCAGGCGACGATCCGCCAGTCGACGCGGCGCTCGCGAAGGTGGCGCAGAGCGCCGGCGCCTGCGGAGGCAGCCGAGATGGCGATGTTCGTCCCGGCCGCCGCGAGCGGGCTCCCCATGATCACGACGAGGAGCGGCAGTCGCAGCGTCCCGAGCACGAGCCCGAGCAGCGAGCCGACGTAGCCGGCAACGAACGAGCCGGCGAACGCTAGCGCGAGCTCCCAGGCTTCCACAGCGGCTCCTCGACGCCGTCGCGGGCATTGACGGCCCGCGCGAGGATGAAGAGAAGGTCGGAGAGCCGGTTCAGGTAGGCGAGGACGAGCGGGTTCAACTCGAGCTCCTGCGCGGCGAGCAGCACCTCCCGCTCCGCCCGGCGACAGATCGTGCGGGCGACGTGGAGGCGCGCGGCCGTCTCGGCTCCGCCCGGGAGGACGAAGCTACGCAGCTCGGGAAGTGCCTCGTTGAAGCGGTCGCAGAGCCCCTCGAGCGCGGCGATCGAGCCCTGGTCGATGCGGAGCCGGTCGGCGACTCCCCACGGGACCGAGAGATCGGCGCCGAGGTCGAAGAGCTCGTTCTGGATCCGCTCGAGCGGCTCGCGCACGTCCGCCGCAACCACTCCGGTGAGTACGACGCCGAGCGTCGAGTTGAGCTCGTCGACCGTGCCGAAGGCGCCGATCCGGCAGTCGAGCTTCGAGACGCGCGAGCCGTCGCCGAGCGAGGTCTCGCCCGTGTCGCCGCCCCGCGTGTAGATCTTCGTCAGCCGGACCGGCTCGTCCCGCTCTCTCATCCCGCGACGGCGGGCTCACGCTGCAGCTCGAGGATGCTGCGCGCGATGACAAGGCGCTGGATCTCGCTCGTCCCCTCGTAGATCTCGGTGATCTTCGCGTCCCGGTAGTAGCGCTCGACCGGGAAGTCCTTCGTGTAGCCGTAGCCGCCGAGGATCTGGATCGCCTCGCCCGTCTGGCGCCGCGCCATCTCGGAGGCGAAGAGCTTCGCCTTCGCCCCGGCCTCGGTGTGCGGCTCGCCCTGCTCCTTCAACCAGGCGGCCCGGTAGACGAGGAGACGAGCGGCGTCGATCTCCGTCGACATGTCGGCGAGCTTCCACTGGATCGCCTGGTGCTCGGCGATCGCCTTGCCGAAGGTGCGCCGCTCCTTCGCGTACTCGCGGGCGACGTCGTACGCGGCCTGGGCGATCCCGAGCGCCTGCGCGGCGATCCCGATCCGGCCGCCGTCGAGCGTGGACATCGCGACCGCGAAGCCGCGCCCCTCCTCGTGCAGGAGCCGGTCGCGGTCGACGTGCGCGCCCTCGATCGCGACATCGACCGTGGACGACGAGTTGAGGCCGAGCTTCTCCTCCTCCCGCGTGACCCGCACGTGCTCCGCGTCGAGCACGAACGCCGAGACGCCGCGGGCGCCCCTGTGCTCCTGGTCCGAGCGCGCGAAGAGCAGAAAGGTGCCGGCATGGCTGCCGTTCGTGATCCACTGCTTCGCGCCGGTGATCCGCCAGCCTTCGCCCTCGGGATCCGCCCTGGTTCGCAACGAGGCCGCGTCGGAGCCGGACTCGGGCTCGGTCAGGGCGAAGGCGCCGATCGTCTCGCCGCGCGCGAGCGGCGGCACGAAGCGCTCGCGCTGCTCCTCGCTGCCGAAGGCGAGTATCGGGAGCGTGCAGGCGCTCGTGTGCACGGCGACGGTGACGCCGACTCCGGCATCCGCTCGCGAGAGCTCCTCCAGGACGAGGATGTAGCTGAGGAAGTCCGCGCCCGCCCCGCCGAGCTCCTCGGGCACGCACACGCCCATGAGGCCGAGCTCGGCGAGCTTGCCGTAGAGCTCGACGGGAAAGCGATGCTCGCGGTCCCAGGCGGCTGCGTTCGGCTCGATCTCGGCCTGCGCGACCTCGTGCGCCAGCGCCTGGATCTCCCGCTGATCGTCGGTCAGGGAGAAGTCCATCTCCCTCGAGTCTATGCGGCCGCCAGGAACTCCCGCCTGATCTCGTGGAGAACGTGCTCGCGGTCGCGGAAGGCGTCGACGACGTCGGGGTCGAACTGCTTCCCGCTCTCGGCGAGGATCTCGCGGTGCGCCACGCGCCAGCTCTGCGCGTCCCGGTACGGGCGGTGATTCGTGATCGCATCGAGCGCGTCGGCCACGGCGAAGATCCTGGCGCCGACCGGAATCTCCTCGCCGGCGAGGCCGTCGGGGTAGCCGCCGCCCTCCCAGCGCTCGTGATGGGAGCGGACGATCCCCACTCCGGGGCCTTCGAGGAAGGCGATTCCGCCGAGCATCTGGGCGCCGAGGACGGTGTGGCTCTTCATCAGGCGCCATTCGATGTCGTTCAGCGCGCTCGGCTTGCCCAGGATCTCGTCGGGGATCCCGATCTTGCCGATGTCGTGAAGCAGGAAGCCGTGCTCGGCCGACTGATCCGCTGCGAGCGTAGGGTCGACGACCCGGGCGAGCTCGGTCGCGTAGCGCTGCACGCGCTGAGAGTGCTGGCGAGTGCGGGTGTCCTTCGTCTCGAGCGCGCTCGTGAGCGCCGAGACGGTCTGGAGGTAGGCGCTCTCGAGCAGTGTGCGCTGACTGCGCTCGAGCTCGATCAGGTCGCGAAGGTCGCGCGCATAGAGGAGGAGCTGCGCCTCGCCCGACTGGGGCTGCGCCACCCGCGGGGCCGGAGTCCGATGACCGCCGGCGACGCGCTCGACGACGGCGAGGAGCTCGAGCGGACGGAACGGCTTCAGGAGGATCGCGTCCGCGCCGCCGAGATCCTCGACGTCATCGCGCCCCGTCAGGAGCACGACTCCGAGGTCGCGCGTCTCCGGGTCGGCCTTCAGCGTTCGGCAGAACGTGATCCCGTCGGTCACGGGCATGCCGACGTCGAGCACCACGACATCGGGGCGCTCGTTGCGAATCGCGAGCGCCGCTTGAGCGGCGCCGCCGGCCTCGCTCACCTCGACGGCAACCGCCTCGAAGGTCGTGCGAAGCAGCGTTCGGAATCCTTCATCGTCGTCTACGAGCAGCAGGCGCATCGTCTTGCCCCCCAGGTCGAATGTCCCTCCCTTCTTCGACCGAATGGGTCCGAAAGTTGAGCGAGACCTACCCCATTCGGGGGATTCGCTCGCTCAGCGCGAGTACTCGTAGAACCCGCGGCCGCTCTTACGGCCGAGCCGGCCAGCCTGGACGTACTGGCGCAGGAGCGGGCAGGGCGCGTACTTCGGATCGCCGAGCCCCTGGTGCAGCACCTCCATGATCGCGACGCAGGTGTCCAGGCCGATCAGGTCGGCGAGCGCGAGCGGCCCCATTGGATGCGCGAAGCCGAGCTTCGCGATCGTGTCGATCGCCTCCGCCTCGGCGACGCCTTCGAGCAGCGCGTAGGCCGCCTCGTTGATGAACGGCATCAGGATCCGGTTCGAGACGAAGCCCGGGAAGTCGTTCGCTTGGGCGGGCACCTTGCCGAGATCCTCGGCGAGACCGGTGATCGCAGCGGCCGTCTCGTCGGAGGTCTGGACGGCGCGAATCACCTCGACGAGCTTCAACACGGGGACCGGGTTGAAGAAGTGCATCCCGATCACCTGCTCCGGGCGTTTGGTCAGCGCCGCGAGCGAGGTGATCGGAATCGAGGACGTGTTGGACGCGAGGACCGCCTCTGGCGGCAGAACCACGTCGGCGCGGCGGAAGATCTCTCCCTTGACGGCCGCGTCCTCGACCACCGCCTCGATCAGCAGGTCGGCCGCGACGAGGTCGTCCACCGCCGCGATCCGCCCGAGCACGGCTTCAGGGTCGCCACCCCCTTTCTCGGCGAGCTTCTCGAGGCTCTTCCGGGTCGCCGCGAGCCCGCGCTCGACGGCGCCCTGCGCCGCATCTTGGAGCGAGACGCGGCGTCCGGAGGCCGCCACCACCTGGGCGATCCCGGCGCCCATCTGCCCGGCGCCGACGACGAGGACATGCTCGAACCTCACGGCGCGGGACGGTATCGATTCCGGTTCAGCTTGCGGCGGAGGAAGTAGGCGCCGCCCGCGAGCACGAGCACGCCGACGACGACCCCGCCCCAGTTGACGATCTGCTCGTCCCCCCGCGTCGCCTCGACGAGCTCGGACGGAGTCACCTGGCCGCAGAGGCCGCCGCGCCAAACGGCGCCCTCGCGGTTGAGCAGGATCCCGGTTGCGACGTCGCGCTCGAGCGAGAAGCCGAGTGACTCCTGCCCGACGCCGCTGCGGACGGACACGCGCCTGCCGAGCTCCCCCTTGACGACCTGGTCGACGACGAAGAGGTAGTCGATCCGGTCGCGCCTGCCGGGGATCGCGACCGTCCGCTCGAGCCTCCCGACGAAGGCCGCGTCTGCGACGTCGAGCTTGGCCCGGGGAGGCGCGGGAAGACAGGACGCGGCCGACGCGTTCCCCGCGAGAGCGAGCCCGAGCGCCGCCAACGCTGATATCATAAGTGCTCTCATGCTCAGCTCAGATCTGATCTACATCGCTCGACGCCGCGCCGCGCTCACTCAAGCAGAACTCGGCCGGCGCCTGAGCTTGCCGCAGTCGCAGATCAGCCGCTGGGAGCGCGGCGACGTCCAGCCGAGCCTCGAGACCCTGACTCGCATCGTTCGCGCGTGCGGCCTCGAGCTCACGCTCGGGCTTGCGAACGGCGACGACTCCTACGACCTGGATATCGAGGAATACCTCGAACTCGCTCCCGAGCAGCGCACCGATCACGCGCTCCGGCGCGCTGAGTTCGTCGTCGAGCTCCAGACGCCGGCGTGACCGCTCGATTCGATCCCTACCGGATGCTGGAGATCCTCAACCGCCACCAGGTTCGGTTCGTCGTCGTGGGTGCGTTCTCGGCCGTCGTCCAGGGGTATCCGCTGCCGACCCAGGATCTCGACGTAACGCCTGCTCGCGATCCCGAGAACCTGGAGCGGCTCGCGGCGGCGATGCAGGAGCTCGGAGCACGAATGAGGGTTCCCGAGGGCGCGGCTGTCGCATTCCCGCTCGACGCCAAGCTGCTCGAGCAAGCAGTAGCCTGGACACTGACGACCGTCGCCGGCCCGCTCGACCTCGTCTTCGAGCCGGCGGGAACGAGCGGGTACGACGATGTCCGAAACGATGCGGTCGAGCTCTCGCTCCGCGGCCTTCCGCTCGTGCTCGCTTCCCTGCGCGACGTCATTCGGATGAAGGAAGCCGCCGGCCGTGAGAAGGATCTGATGGCGTTGCCCGCCCTCCGGCGGACGCTCGAGCTGATCCGCCGTCGCGAGGCCGAAGGTCGTTAGACCTCGAGGAGGAGCGCGTCGCCCTGGCCGCCGCCCGAGCAGATCGCCGCCAGCCCAAGGCCGCCACCGCTTCGGCGCAGCTCGTGGATCATCGTGCCGACGATCCGCCCTCCGCTCGCGCCGACGGGGTGGCCGAGCGCCACCGCGCCGCCGTTCACGTTCACGATCGCCTCGTCGGCGCCGAGCAGCCGCGTCGAGTTGAGCGCCACCGACG
>JBPCJB010000178.1:0-12787 GCA_051005735.1 Gaiellaceae bacterium
GAACTCGGACGAGGCGGAGAACTACTTCTTCAAGTCGGGCCGTGGGATCTCGCACGAGGTGGTCGAGGCGATCGCTGAGCACAAGCAGGAGCCGGACTGGATGCGGAAGTTCCGGCACCGCTCGCTCGACTACTTCCTGGCGCGACCGCTGCCGACGTGGGGCGGCAACGTCGCCGAGATCGACTTCGACAACATCTACTACTACATCAAGCCAACCGAGAAGCAGGCCCAGAACTGGGAGGACCTGCCGGCCGACATCCTCGACACCTGGGACAAGCTCGGGATCCCCGAGGCGGAGAAGAAGTACCTGGCCGGCGTCGGTGCCCAGTACGAGTCCGAGGTCGTCTACCACAAGCTCCAGGCCGACCTCGAGGCGAAGGGCGTCCTCTTCCTCGACATGGACACGGCCCTGCGCGAGCACGAGGACATCGTCAAGCAGTACATCGGCACGATCATCCCGCAGAACGACAACAAGTTCGCGGCGCTGAACTCGGCCGTCTGGTCGGGCGGCTCGTTCATCTACGTGCCGCCGGGCGTCAGGATCGAGCTGCCGCTCCAGGCCTACTTCCGGATCAACGCGGAGAACATGGGCCAGTTCGAGCGGACGCTGATCATCGTCGACGAGGACGCTTACGTGCACTACGTCGAGGGCTGCACGGCACCGATCTACTCGTCCGACTCCCTCCACTCGGCGGTCGTCGAGATCGTGGTCAAGCCGCGCGGGCGCTGCCGCTACACGACGATCCAGAACTGGTCGAACAACGTCTTCAACCTCGTCACCAAGCGGGCGGTCGCCTACGAGGACGCGACGATGGAGTGGGTGGACGGCAACCTCGGCTCGAAGCTGACGATGAAGTATCCGGCGATCTGGCTGATGGGCGAGAGGGCCCACGGCGAGGTGCTCTCGATCGCATTCGCCGGCAAGGGCCAGCACCAAGACGCGGGCGGCAAGGTCGTCCACGTCGCGCCCAAGACGACGTCGGTGATCACGTCCAAGTCGATCTCGAAGAACGGCGGCAGGGCCGGCTACCGCGGCCTGCTCGAGGTCGCGAAGGGCGCCGCCGGCGCGCTCTCGAAGGTGGTGTGCGACGCGCTGATCCTCGACGAGGAGTCGCGCTCGGACACCTACCCCTACATCCGCGTCGACGAGAACGACGTCGACCTCGGCCACGAGGCGACCGTCTCCAAGATCGGTGAGGAGCAGCTCTTCTACTTGATGAGCCGCGGCCTGACCGAGGCCGAGGCCTCGGCGATGATCGTCTCCGGCTTCGTCGAGCCGATCACGAAGGAGCTGCCACTCGAGTACGCGGTCGAGATGAACCGGTTGATCCAGTTGCAAATGGAAGGATCTGTGGGTTGATCACCGTCGAGCGGACGGACTTCGTGTCCGTGCCGGTCACGGACATGGAGCGGGCTCGAACGTTCTACGAGGAGACGCTCGGGATCCGGAACACCTCGCCCGACGCGGCCTGGCCGGAGTTCCAGACCGGCAACGTCAGCCTCTACCTCATCGACCCGAAGCGGATCGGAATCGAGTTCTCGCCGCACAGTGCTCATATCGCGCTACGTGTCCCCGACGTCGCCGAGGCCCGCACGACGCTCGAGGCGGCGGGGGTCGAGTTCGACGGCGACACCCTCGACACGGGCGTCTGCCACATGGCGTTCTTCAAGGATCCGGACGGCAACGCGGTGATGCTCCACCACCGCTACGCGCCCAAGGAGGGCTGACATGCAGATCGAGAAGCTCGACTTCGTCGGAGTTCCCTCGCAGGATGCGGAACGCGCGCGCACCTTCTACATCGAGACGCTCGGGCTTCGCCCCGACGAGCACTCGCGCTTCGAGTTCTGGGTCGGCCAGACCTGCTTCGGGATCTGGGAGCCGGCGAAGTTCGGAATGGAGTTCCAGGCGCAGAAGAACGCTCATCCGGCGCTTCACGTCGCCGACGTCGCCGAGGCGCGGAAGGAACTGGAGGCGAAGGGCGTCGAGTTCTTCGGCGAGATCCTCGACACCGGTGTCTGCCACATGGCGTTCTTCGCGGATCCGGACGGCAACGACCTGATGCTGCATCACCGATACGCGCCGTATGCGGACTGAGCTGCTCGAGCGCTACCGCGCGTTGCCGCTGCCCACGACCTCGGACGAGTCGTGGCGCTTCACGAACCTGAAGGGCTTCGACCCCGAGTCGTTCTCGGCCAACGGAGCATCTGGCGTGGCGAGCGCGGCGGGAATGCTGGAGCTGGAGGCCGCCGGAATCGTCCGTGCCTCCGAGGGGGGAATCGAGTTCGAGCGCGTCCCGGAAGGGATTCGCTTCGAGCGGCTGGCCGACCATCCGCGGCTCGGCGAGCTCGTGGGCTCCGCGGAGAAGTTCGCCGCCCACAACGCGGCGATGTGGGAGCACGGCCTCCTCGTGCACGTGCCGAAGTGCATGCGGCTCGAGCAACCGCTCTACGTCCGGATCGTCAACTCGGTCGAGGGCGGCTCGCTCTTCTGGCGGCTGCTCGTCGTCGCCGAGCCGGAGAGCTCGTTCACGGTGATCGAGGAGTACGTCTCAACCTCGCAGGAGCTTTCGGGCTACGTCAACGCAGCGGTCGAGATCGTCGTCGAGCAGGGCGCGAAGGTCGAGTACGTCTCGGTGCAGTCGACCTCGCAGGAGACCTGGCACTTCGGGACGCACCACGCGCGTGTCGAGCGCGATGCCGAGCTCGACTGGGTCGCCGGCGGCTTCGGCTCGAAGAAGGGGAAGATCCGGATCCAGAACGACCTCGCCGGGCCGGGCGCGACCTCACGGGTAACGGGCGCCTACTTCGCGGATGGGACGCAGCACCTCGACTACGACACCTTCCAGGAGCACATCGCTCCGAACACCACCTCGGATTTCGCCTTCAAGGGTGCGCTCCGCGACAACTCGAGCGCCGTCTGGCGCGGGATGATCCGCGTCGAAAAGGACGCGCAGAAGACGAACGCGTACCAGGAGAACCGGAACCTGCTCCTCTCGAAGACGGCTCACGCCGACTCGATCCCCGGCCTGGAGATCCTCGCGAACGACGTTCGCTGTACCCACGGCGCCACGCTCGGCCAGGTCGATCGCGAGCAGCTCTTCTACCTGATGGCCCGCGGCCTCTCGCGTCAGGAGGCCGAGCGGCTGATCGTCCGCGGCTTCTTCCAGGACGTGCTCGACCGGATCGAGCTCGAGCCGGTGCGCGAAGCGCTCGGGGCTGCGCTCGAGGCCCGGATTCCACAGGCCTAACGCCGGGCAAGAGACCATGAGCGACGCGAACACCCTCCCCGAGTTCGTCGCGCTCGGTCATGCGGGCTCCGAGCACTACGCAGGGCTCGAGACCTTCCCGAACCCGGGCGTCGCGCTCGTCGAGCTCGAGAGCGACGAGCTCGTCGCGGTCTGCCCGATCACCGGGCAGGCGGACATGTACGTCGCGACGATCGAGTTCGAGCCACTCGGACTCTGCCTCGAATCGAAGTCGCTGAAGCTCTACCTCGCCTCGTTCCGGAACGAGGGCGTTCTCTGCGAGGCGCTCGCCGTGAGGATCCGCGACGACGTCGCCTGGGCGCTCGACCTCGGCCCGGAACGCGTGACCGTGACGCTCGTCCAGAAGGCGCGTGGCGGAATCACGATCACCGCGACCGCCTGATCCGCGGTCAGGCGAGGTCGCCTGGAACAGGAACTCCGAGATCACGGCAGATCGCACGTGTCGTGCCCTTCGAGATCTCGCGATGACGAGGCACAGTCGATCGAGCGCCCGTTGCGTCGTTCAGTCAGACATCGTGCCGGGCGCCGTGACGAACGAGGGCGCAGCCGTTCTGCGTCAGGTACCGCTCGAGGCGGGCGCGATTCAACCCAAGACGACTTCGAGCGTCTCGTAGCTGGCGCCGTCGGGCTCCTCGCCTTCGACGTACGACGCCACGAGCTCGCGAACCGCGTCAGCGAGAAGCTCGCGTGCCTCTTCGAGCGTCCGCGCGCAGGTGTTCGCGCCGCGAAGTTCGACGACACGGGCGTTGATCCAGCCGTCTTCTCCGGTCTCGAAGACGGCTGTCAGCTTCATCCGGTCGACGGTGGGAACGCTCATCGCTCACATCGTAGGCGCAGGCAGCACTCTCCGAAGTGTCCAGAAAGGGCACTCAGACGACGAGCTCATGGGTGCGGTCCGACGCCGCCTGCGTCAGCGGATCGCCGTGGCCGACGCCCACGATTCTCGCCTCCAGGCTCGCGAGCCGGCGGATCGACTCGCGATGCTGCTCCACGTTCAGGTTGAAGGCAGGCCAGCCGGCCTCGAACCGCGGCCAGGTGGCGATCGCGTCGCCGGCGATCACCAGGCCGCGCTCTGCCCAGTGAAAGCCGAGGTGGCCAGGCGAGTGGCCCGGGATGTGCAGCACCTCGAGCGGCCCCACCGCAGCCCCGTCGGCGACCGACTCGTCGATCGGGCACGGCTGGTGCTTCGGCCGTCCAAGGAAGATCCCGACCTGGAACGGGTAGGTGCGGAACGGGCGCGTCGGCTTGAGGCCTACCGACTGCGCGGCGCGTTCGCCGGCGACGATATCGGCCTCCCATACATGCGCGAGCACCGCCGCTCCGGTCTCGCGCTTCAACACGGCGAGGCCGCCGAGATGCGAGCGGTGGGCGTGGGTGAGCACGATCCGCTTCAGGTCGCGCGGGCTGCGGCCGAGCTTCCGGATCGCCTCGAGCACGCCGGCCCCGTCGTCCTCGAAGAGCGTGTCGACGAGCGTCAGCTCACCGCCCGCCTCGAGCAGGAACGCTCGCACTCGGCCACCTCTCCTGCCACCGAGACAGTGGATGCCTTCGGCCAGTTCCCTCAAGAGCTCACCCGCGTCCACGGAGCGAACGCATTCTCGACGCCGCGCAGCGCCGGCTCGAGCTCGGGGTAGTGGCGCTTCAGGACGTCGATCATGCTGCTCTCGTCGATCCAGTCGAGCCCGGCCTGGGTGTAGGTCTCGGCGTTGTAGTCGCGCGTGAAGAAGCGATCGCTCTTCAGGCGGCGCGAGGCCATCAGGATGAAGACGCGGAAGGCGGTGTCGCTGAATCCGAAGCCTTTCGGCAGCGGCTCGGCATACAGCCCGACCATCAGGTCGACGCGCTCGACGTCGCCGTAGACGCGCCGGAGCTCCTCGGCCCACTCTGGGTTGCCGGTCAGCTCCTCGAAGCTCGCGGCAGGCTTCAGGTGGAAGAGCCGCCGGAACTCGTTGTAGCGCGGGACGCCCCGCTCGCGGACGCGGAGAATGTCCGTGGCAGCCAGATCCATCACGGTTCCGTCGGGCCGCTCGAAGTGCTGGAGGAAGCGCGGGTAGTTGTGTAGCGTGATCGCTCCCGGGTGGGCGATTCCGAGCGAGTAGAACGCGTTCGGGAGGCCGAGCTGATCCAGTCGGTCGCGGGTGTGCAGCGCCCCGAGCTCGCGGAAAGTGCGCTCCTCGAGCACCTCGTCCGTCTCGAGCGAGCGGAAGGTGAAGTCGTCGGGCAGGAGCGGGTGCATCCGGTAGACGGCGACGAACTCCTCGGTGAGCGAGTAGGGGACGCCGTGGTGGTCGGTCGGGGAGCCGGGGATCCCGCCCAGCACCTCGTTCGAGCTCCGTCTGCCGAGGCGCTTGCCGAGGATCCCGTACCAGTTCGCGCGCATCGCGTAGCGGGTGGTCGGGTGCGCGATGATCGCGGGCGTCCACTCGACGGTGTGGATCTTCGCCATCAAGGCCGCGTTGATCAGGCGGGCGCGATCGTAGAGCTCGTCGTCCGACCAGTCCGGATGCTCCCCGGCGAGGCGCTCGCAGATCGCGTTGTGCTCGCGGGTGAAGAGCGTGTGCAGAAGGGCGAGCCCGAGCCAGAAGTTGCCGGCGACGCCGGTGAGGTCGACGAGCGACTCGAGGTCACGCGGGAGCTGTCCGTCCGGGTCGAGTCGGAGCTTGCCGCCCTCTTTCGCGCGAAGCGCCGTCGCGAACGCCGCGTCGCTGCCGTAGATCTGCGAGCCGTCCCACCAGTGCGAATCGGCCGTGACGTAGGTGGGAGGCGAGCCGTCGCCGGTGTGACTGGCGTCGGGGCGCGTGCGCTGGATCCGCATCGGCCGCTCAGGCCAGTCATCGTCCTCTGCGAGCTCGAGCTCGAACGGCTCTTCCTCGACGTTCTTTCCGTGGCTGAACCAGTCGTGCACCTCGAACTGGAGCCAGGCGCCGGCCAGCACGTTGACGATCGTCGCCGGCTGGAACTCCGTCCTCGTCAGGAGCTCGCGGCTGACGAGTCGCGGGTTCGGCTCGAGCAAGTCCGGCAATGGCTCGGGGTGGGTGCGATCGATCGGGACGTTGCGGCCGAAGCGCGCGCCGATCGTCCCCATCGTCGGAACAGCGAGGTCGTTGTAGCTGCCGTCGAGCGTCCGCGTGCGGAGATGGCGGTCGCCGCTCGCGTGGGGACGAACCGACTTGACCGTGCCCGTGTCGTGGAGGTTCTGCTGCCGCAGCCGCGTGCGGAGCCCGACGAGCGTGACGACGCCGAGCGGTCGGGGCAGGCGATCCCAGCCGAAGCGCCGGTCGAGTGCGGCCGCCGTCGCGGTGAGCAGCTTCGTGAGGGCCATGTCGCTTTCCTTTCGCCGGGGATTCGAGGCGGTCCCACCGCGCCGCAGGCGCAAGTCGCAGGGCGGATACCGACACCGCCGATGAAAACACCGGCGGCGCCGCACGTCAATGCGAGGCGGTCGAGCCGGACGCCGAGCCAGCCGCGATGACCGACGTACGGTGGGACGAATAGCTGTTCAGCCGCCGAGCCAGCGCCGGCGCTTCGGCCTTTCCCCTCCAGCTTCGCCGAGCGAGCGGGCGGCCTCGAGCAGATCCTCGGCGGTCAGCGTGATCACGTCCTCGCGGTCGAGCTCGGCGAGTTCCGAGCCCTCGACCGCCGCGAGTCGCAGCGCCTGCCGGTTCAGCGCCTGCTCGAAGATCGTGCGGGCGAAGCGGGCGTTGCCGAAGCCCTCGCCCCGGTCGGCGCCGGCGAAGATCCGCTCGAGTGCCCCCTCCGCGCCGGGGCCGAGCTCGTACTCCGCCTCTGCGGCGACCTTGCGGGTGATCGCAAGCAGGTCGTCTCCCGAGTAATCGGGAAACGTGAGCTCGCGTGCGAACCGCGACCGCAGCCCAGGATTCGAGTCGAGGAAGCCACGCATCAGGCGCGGATAGCCGGCGACGATCACGACGAGTCGGTGGCGGTGATCCTCCATCCGTTTCAGCAGCGTCTCGACCGCCTCGGCGCCGAAGTCGTTCCGGCCGTCGCCTTCACCAGGCGTGAGCGCGTAGGCCTCGTCGACGAAGAGAACGCCGTCGAGCGCGCGTCGGATCGCCCGATCGGTCTTGACCGCAGTCTGGCCGATGTACTGGCCCACGAGCGAGGCGCGGTCGACCTCGACGAGGTGACCCTTCGCGAGGAGGCCCATCGACCCGTACATCTCGGCGAGGAGGCGCGCGACCGTGGTCTTACCCGTCCCGGGGTTGCCCAGGAAGACGAGGTGTTGGCTCGTCGCCACCTCGGGCAGTCCGTGCTCGAGTCGCCGCGCCTGCACCTGGAGGAAGGCGACGAGGGCGCGCACCTGCTCCTTGACGGTCTCGAGCCCTACGAGCGCGTCGAGCTCGGCCTGGAGGTCCGCCATCGGCCTCGGCTCGGGGCGGGCGCCGAAGCGGTCGGAGAGGATCGCCTCGACCTCCGGCCCAGCCGTGCGCCGGAGCTGGTCGCCGATCCGCCGCGCGCCGGCGCGAATGTCGTCGAGCGGATTCGGTGGCACGTGCGCGGTCTACCCGAGATCAGCGGTCCTGTAGCGCGCGCTGGAGCTCCGCCACCTGCTCCTCGAGCCGGGCGACGCGCTCCTCGAGCGGACTTTGCGTTGGAGCAACACTTTCTCGTTCGGCGGGCGCCGCCGACTCCTGTTCGCCGCCGAGGAGCTGCGCGAAGCGATCCTGGCTCTGACCCGCGCGCCGGGGTAGCTGGGCGACGAGCTCTGAGTCGATCAGCGCGTCGAGCGCCTTCTGCACGTCCTCGAGCGTTCCGTAGGGGTAGAGCCGCTCGACGCGCGACTTCAGCTCGCCGGGCGTCTGCGGGCCTCGGAGCATGAGGACGGCGAGGAGCGCGATCTGCGACGGAATCCGGCCTAGGGCGTCGTCGAGCAGGTGGCGATACTTGGCCGTGCGGCTCCCGGGTCCGGTCGCGAGCCGGACCCAGCCGCGGCGCGAGAGCTTCTCGAGCGCGGCGCGCACCGTCCCCTCGTCGTAGTCGACCACGGGCTCGCGGTTGGTCGCCTGATTGCAGGCGAGGCGGAGCGAGTTCAGCGAGAGCGGGTAGACGTCAGGGGTCGTCCGCTGCTTCTCGATCAGGCAGCCGAGGACGCGGATCTCAGCGGCGGTTGCATCCACGACCGAAAGCTACCGCGGCCTGCCAGACTGTCGACATGGTTCCGGAAGCCCCACTCGCACGGCAGGACGACGGGCTCGTACCGGGAGGCGAGGGCTGGTTCGTGCTGAACGCGAAGGAGGCACGCTGGCTGGACGGCGACTTCGGCGCGTACACGCGCTTCGAGGGGGCGAAGGCTAAGTTCCCGCAGCTCGGGATCAATATCGGCGTTCTCCAGCCGGGCCAGCCGGCCTGCATGTACCACGGCGAGGACGAGCAGGAGGACTTCCTCGTCCTCCAAGGCGAATGCCTGCTCCTGATCGAGGGCGAGGAGCGGCCGCTGAAGGCCTGGGACTTCGTCCACTGCCCGGCCTGGACGGAGCACGTCTTCGTGGGGGCCGGCAAAGGACCGTGTGCGATCCTCGCCGTCGGCAGCCGGACGAACAAGGGCATCGTCTATCCGGCTTCGGAGCTGGCGCAGCGGCACGGCGCCGGGGTCGCGAAGACGACGCCCGACCCTGACGAGGCGTACGCCGCGAACGCTGAAGACGTGCCGATCTCGTTCCGAGAGAGCTGGCTTCCGAGTTAGCGTCGCAGAGCGGATCGGATGGCGCGATACACGCGCCGGCTCGACCAGAAGAGGAACAGCGCCCCGAACGCCTGCCGGAAGGTCTCGCGGGAGAGCGGTGTCCGCCGGACGACCGGTCCCTCGACCTTCTCGAGGAGCTTGGCTCGCGAGCCGTAGAAGGCGCCGCCCGTCAGCCGCTTGAGGAAGCCCATGCGCCCACTGTTCCCGGAGGGCGCACGGGTTAGTCCTCAGCCGCCCCGAAAAGGGCTGGCGTGCGGGTTGGGGCCGCCAAGTGGCCCCCTTCATCTGACCGGCGAGATGGGATGATTCGAGCGGATCACGTCGTTCGGGTCGAGAATCGCCTTGATCTGGCGCAGCTTGTGGTAGGAGGCGCTCGAGAAGAGCGTCATCGGCTTGCGCCGCGTCTCGGCGAAGTTGAGGTAGGTGTGCTCGGCCTCCCACGGCTCGAGCGCCCTCATCAGCCCGTTCACGAACCCGTGGACAGCGTGCCGAACTCGGGCGTCGGCGCCATCCCGAGCGCGAAGGCGATGTACGGCGCCTCCCAGGCGTCGATCGCGCCGTGCTGCGAGGAGCGCCGTGCAACCGCGCCGCCGAGGTGTCGGATCTCGGCCGAGAGGATGGGCGTCCCGACGACGTGCTCGACGAAGGTGTCGATCAGGTCGTCGTCCACGTCCGAGAGCACGCCGCCGTCCCCAAGGCCCGGCGCGGGCCCCTCCGGATCCATGTGCAGCCGACTGAGCTCGGCGATCGGCATCGGAGCGATCGTGTCCATGATCGGTCCGAGCCCGCGCAGCGGCCCGAGCAGGCGCTCGCCCTCGGACTCCTCGCCCAGCCAGATCGCCTCGACGACGACAAACGACCGGCCGCGCACCGGCTCCGGGATCTCCGGGCTCGGCGGGAACTGGAGGATCCGGCCGACGGAGGTCATCTCGTCCGGCAAGTCCTCGGTCCAGGCGCGCCAGACCTTGAGGATCTCCGCTGCCCGCTCGACCGGGAACCAGAGGATCCCCGCGTAGACCTCCTCGATCGGGAACAGGTTGAACTCGATCGCGGTCACGATCGCGAAGGAGCCGCCGCCGCCGCGCAGCGCCCAGAAGAGGTCGGGCTCGTTGTCGCGGTCGGTCCGGAAGAACTCGCCGGCGGCGGTGACGCCCTCGATCGCGGTCACCTGGTTCGCGCCGATGCCGTGCTTTCGGGCGAGCCAGGAGAGGCCGCCGCCGAGCGTGTAGCCGACGACGCCGACGTCCGGCGAGGAGCCGGCCAGAGCGGCGAGACCGTGCTCGGCTGCCGCTTCGACGACGTCGATCCAGATTGCGCCGGCCTCGACCCGCGCGATCCGTGCCTTCGGGTAGATCTCGACGCCGCGCATGCGCGAGGTCTTGAGGAGGATCGTGCCGGAGAGATCCCCGAGCGCGGCTGCGCCGTGGCCGGTGCCCTGCGGGGCGATGCGAAGGCCGTGCTCACGCGCGAACGCGACGACCGCCACGACGTCCAGCGCCGACTTCGGCAGCGCGACCGCGGCGGGCCGTTGGTCGACCGCCAGGTTCCAGGCCTGGCGAGCCTCGTCCCAGTCGGCGTCGAGCGGCCCGACCGCTTCGCCGTCCATGTTCTCGCGCAGCGGGCGCAGCTCGAGCCCGGTCAGGGTCGTCTCGTTCAGCAGCTCGGTCATCTTCATCGTCTCCATCGTCGCGGGGGTAGGACGATGGTGCTTCGACGAGAGCCTGCATGCATCCGCCCGCGGTACGAAATCGGCTGACGCGCTGGACGATCCTCGCGTCCGCCTTCCGGACGACGCCACCCCGTCCTGAAGGATTACCGCGCGCGCGCCGGAACCAGCCGCCGCAGCGGCTTCTGGACGATCGTAAGCGCGACGACCGAGGCGGCGAGCGCGGTGACGGCGCTGAGCGCGAAGGTCGTCGTGAACGCCGATTCCGCCGGTATCGACGTGTCCCCGATCGTCTGCGCTGTCAAGAGGGCCGCGCCGACCTGGCCGCCGACGACGGCGCCGATCATCCGCATGACGGTGTTCATTCCCGTTGCGACGCCCATCTCGGTCGCGTCCACGTTCTCGGCGATCAACGCCACCATCGCTGCGAACGCGAGCCCGACTCCGACGCCGAGGGCGCTGCTCGCTGCCACGACATGCCACGGCTCGTCGTGGGCTTGCGCCAGCGCGAGCGCCGCGATGCTGACGATCAGCATTCCGCCTGCGAGCGGCCACTTGGAGCCGTAGCGACGACCGATCAGCCCAGCGGCGGGGCCGGAGAAGAGTATCGCCAGCGAGGTCGGGAGCAAGTAGAGCCCGGCCTCCGTCGCGGTCGCGCCGAAGCCGTAGCCGCGCGAGATCGGGGCCTGGACGAACGTCGGCACGAGCACGAAGCAGCTGAAGAGGGCGAAGCCGGACACGAGCGTCGCGGCGTTCGTCAGCAGCACCGGCCGGTGCGCCAGCATCCGCATGTCCACCATCGGCGAGCTCGAGCGCGACTCGACGAGCCCCCAGACGAGGAAGAGGATCGCCGAGGCGGCCGCGAGCCCGAGGATCGGCGCCGAGGTCCAGCCCCAGCGCTCGCCCTCGGTCAGCGAGAGCATCAGCGCGATCAGCGCTCCTGCAAGCAGCGTCGCCCCCGGAACGTCCACACGCGACGGGGTTCGGATCGGCGACTCGGGAACGTAGCGGTGGACGAGCGCGATCGACGCCGCGACCGGGATCGAGCCCAGGATGAAGAGCCAGCGCCAGGAGACGTGGTCGACTATCACGCCCGAGAGGACGATCCCGAAGCCGCCGCCCACTCCGAACACCGCCGAGAGGAGGCCGATCCCGACCTTCACCCGCTCCGGCGGGAACTCGTCGCGAATGATCGCGAAGCTGAGCGGGAAGAGCGCGCCGCCTGCGCCCGAGAGCACACGGAAGCCGATCAGCGACCAGATGTTCCAAGCCGCTGCAGCTCCGATGCAACCGGCGAGGAAGAGCCCCAGGCTGACGAGCAGCATGCGTTCCTTCCCGTACTGGTCGCCGAGCCGGCCGAGGATCGGCGTCGTCACCGCCGCGGAAACGAGGAAGCCCGTCAGGACCCACGTCGCCCAGGCGGTGCTCGTGTCCAGGTCGGCCTGGAAGGTCGGGAGCGCCGGGAAGACCATCGTCTGCTGGAGCGCGAACGCGGTTCCCGCGAGCGTCAGGATCCCCAGGGTGACGTTGTGATGCTGACGCTCCGCCGCCATCCTTCGAGGGTAACCGCGTCGTCTACGGTGACGGTCGATTACGGGCGCCGAGCGCCAGCGCGAATGCCCGTAATCCCTTGCCGAGCGCGAAGGCGACGACCGAGATCGGAACGGGCACGAGCAGCGCCACGAGTGCGGCCTCGAGGGAGCTGTCGATCTCCGAGTCCTCGTACGGATCGATCGCGTAGTCGAGCGCCGCCCAGAACGGAAGCGCGAGGACGATCAGGACCGGCCACCAGCGAAGGCTCGCCGCCCCGAGAGCGAGCGCGAGCGGATAGACGAGCTGGAACGTCCAGTCCGCCCCGGGCACGAGCGCGAACCCGAGCGCCGCCACGATTGCGGCGGCCAGGCCGCGAGCGAGCAGCACCTACGCGCGAACGAGCGGCTTGTACTTGATCCGGTGCGGCTCGAGCGCCTCGGCGCCGCGGGTCTCCCGGACCCAGTCGGCGTACTCCTGGTAGCTGCCCTCGAACCATGTCACCTGCGAGTCCCCCTCGAAGGCGAGGATGTGGGTCGCGATCCGGTCGAGGAACCAGCGATCGTGCGAGATCACGACCGCGCAGCCGGCGAAGTCGAGCAGCGCCTCCTCGAGCGCGCG
>JBPCJB010000179.1:0-4646 GCA_051005735.1 Gaiellaceae bacterium
CTCTGGCGCGTGCACGGAATCGACGTCGCACTCCGGAACGCCTGGGAGCGCGGCGCCGTTGTCGGCGGCATGAGCGCGGGCGCGAACTGCTGGTTCGAGGACTCCGTGACGGACTCGGTCGGGGGGCTCGGAGACGGGCTCGGGTTTCCGGGGAGCTTCTGCCCCCACTACGACGGCGAGCCGGAGTGGCGGCCGACCTACACGCGTCTCGTCCGCGAAGGGATGATGTCGGGCTACGCGGCCGACGACGGCGCCGCGTTCGTCTTCGTCGGCACGGAGCTCGTCGAGGTCGTCAGCCAGCGCGAAGGCGCTCGCGGCTACCGCGTCACCCCGGACGGCGAGGAGCCGCTCGAGGCACGGCTGCTGTGAAGCGCTTCTCGATCCAGGCGACCGCGAGCTCCTGCGGCAAGACGTCGTTCGGCCGCGAGCTCGCACGGCGGCTCGACGTGCCGTTCGTCGAGCTCGACGCCCTCCACCACGGCCCCGGCTGGACTGAGGCAACCGCGGAGGAGCTGCGCGCGAAGGTCGAGCCGATCGTCGCCGGCGAGGCGTGGGTGATCGACGGCGGTTACTGGGGCAAGATCGGCGACCTCGTGCTGCGCAATGCCGACGTCGTCGTGTGGCTCGATCTGCCAGTGCGCATCTGGCTACCTCGGCTCGTCCGCCGGACGGTTCGCCGCATCGTCCGCCGTGAAGAGCTCTGGAACGGCAATCGAGAGTCACTGCGGAACACCTTATTCCGCCGCGACTCCCTTATCTGGTACGCGCTCCGCAACCATCCGCGGCACCGCCGCGAATATCCCGAAAGACTCGCGCCCTACAACGTCGTGTGGCTGCGGACGCCGAAGGAGGTGGACGCATGGCTCGCGAGGTTCGGCTGAGCAGCGCGGATCGTGTCCTCTTCCCCGAGAGCGGGGTCACGAAGGGCGACCTGTTCGCCTACTACGACGCCGTGGCGTCAACGCTCCTCCCCCACCTGCACAACCGCCCCTTCACGATGAAGCGCTGGCGCGAGGGGATCGCGGGCGGCTCGTTCTTCCAGAAGCAGGCGCCGAAGGGCATCCCCGAGTGGCTGCCGACGCGCACGTTCACGACGCACCCGAGAGAAGGCGGCTCGCGGGAGGTCGACTTCCCGCTCGTGAACTCGCGCGAGGCGCTGCTCTGGATGGTGCAGTTCCACTGCATCGACATGAACGCCTGGTACTCGCGGGTCGACAAGCCCGACCGGCCCGACTACGTGCTCTTCGACCTCGACCCGCCCGACGGCGAGTTCCCGCTGGCCGTCCGAGCCGCGCTGCTTGTGCGGGAGGCGCTCGACGCGCTCGAGCTGCGCTCGTACGTGAGGACGAGCGGGGCCGACGGGATCCACGTGCTCGTCCCGATCGCGCGCCGCTACGGCTTCGACCGGACGCATGCGTTCGCCGAGGCGGTCTCGAAGCGGCTCGCCGCCGAGAACCCGGGAGTGATCACGACCGAGTGGCTGAAGAAGAAGCGAGTCGGCGTGTTGCTCGACTACCACCAGAACGGCGCCGGCAAGACGATCGCATCGGCCTATTCCGTCCGCCCGAAGCCGGGCGCGCCGGTGTCGACGCCGCTCGAGTGGCAGGAGCTGACACCGAAGCTCGATCCGGGCCGGTTCACGATGGACGCGGTCTTGCTGTGGGTCGCGGAGCGCGGCGATCTCTTCGAGCCGGTGCTCCGCGGCGGCCAGAGCCTGCCGGGGATCTGAGCTCGACTCAAGGAGCGTCGCACGCCGGGTCGAGCGCTGCCCGCGGTGCGGGCTCGACGCCACGTCGCGTCGCGAGCACCGACCCTGCCAGCACGAGCGCGAAGCCGATGCCCATCCCGGGCGTGAACCGCTCGTCGAGGAGGCTGACGCCGAGCACCGCCGCAACCGCGGGATTCACGTAGGTGATGACGGTTGCGCGCACCGGGCCGACCTCGGCGATCAGCGCGAAGAAGAGTAGGAACGCGAGAGCCGTGCAGACGACCGCGAGGCTGAGCACGGAGCCAACCACCTTCGCGGAAGGGACCTGCTCGGGAACGCTGAAGGCCGCGATCGGCGTGAAGACGACGGCCGTCAGGGCGAGCGAGGCCGCGATCACCCCGAGCGCCGGCACGCCCGAGAGCCAGCGTTGCAGGATCACCGGCCCGACCGCGTAGCAGACTGCGACGACGCCGACCTCGGCGATCGGGAGAACGCTGGCGCCCTCGAGGTTCAGCCCGACGATCGCGGCGACGCCGACAAGGCCGAGTAGGAGCCCGATTCCGTTCTGAAGCCCGAGCCGCTCGCGGGCGCCCGACGTTCGCGCTATCACCACACCGACGATCGGCACCGCCGCGAGCAGCAGGCCGGTGAGCGCGCTCGAGATCTCCTGCTCAGCGGCGCCGAGCAGAACCCACGGCACGGCTATCTCGATCGCGGCGAAGGCGAGCACCGGCAGCCAGTACGGCAGCAGCGGCCGGAGCTCGCGCCTGTACGCGGCGATCGGGAGCAGGAGCAGCGCAGCAACGGTGGTCCGCGCGAGCACGAGCATCGCCGGGCTCAGCTCCTCGACCGCGACCCGGATCAGGAGATACGGAATCCCCCAGATCACGCACATCGCGGCGAAGAGCACCGCCCCGCGCCGCGACATCGACCCCCGCATCATCCTCCGAACGGTAGGCGCCCGGCTGTGGCACCGCCATGACGATTCCTGCTGATCACGATCAACCGCTCGAATCGGGCGACGCCCTCTTCCGCCGCGAGCGCCACTCCGCGAGCCACGCGAGTCCCCTTAGCCCGAGCCAGATCGGCGTCAGGAGGACGTAGAAGACGAAGTCGGCGGCGGCGAGGATCGTCAGCCAGAGCGCCCAGCGCCACTTCGGGACCGGCGGTTTCGCTCTCACGAGACGGCTGCGCCCTGGCGCCGCCGGTCGACGAGCCGGATCACGCGGTGCGCAGTCTCCTCGATCGAGAGGCCGGTGACGTCGATCACCGGGCAGCCGAGCCGGCGATGCAGCGCCGCCGCCTCCTCCAGCTCCTCGTAGATCTCGAGCAGCTCGGAGTAGCCGCGGTTGTTGCCGCCGCCCATCGTCTTGACGCGAGCCGTGCGAATCTCCCCGAGCTTCTCGGCGTCGATCGTCAGGCCGACGATCTTGGCGGCGTCGATCTCGTGCAGCTCGGGCGGCGGCTTGATCCCCTTCACGATCGGCACGTTCGCGGCCTTGTAGCCCATGTAGCCGAGGTAGATCGAGAGCGGCGTCTTCGAGGTGCGCGAGACGCCGACGAGGACGATGTCCGCCTCGTGGAGGCCGCTGCCGACGCCGTCGTCGAACTTGACCGCGAACTCGATCGCCTCCATCCGCTTGAAGTACGCCGAGTTGAGCGGCGGGCGCGCGCCCGGCTTCATCTTCGCCGCCATCCCAGAGACCTTCGCGATCGACTCGATCGGGTGGCCGAGCAGGTCGGCGTAGTGAAGCCGCGCGCTGCGGCAGAGGGTGCGCATCGACTCGCGCAGCTCCCGGTCGACGAGCGTGTAGACCATCACGGCCGGCCTGCCCTTCGCCCGGCTGACGGCGAGCTGGAGGTCGTCGATCGTCTGGATCTGCGGGTGGCGCACCTCCTCGAACGGCTGCTCCGGGAATTGCGCCTCGAGCGCGGCGACAAGGCGCGCGGCTGTCTCGCCCGTCGAGTCCGAGAGGATGTGCAGCTCGACGATCTCGCCGGCAGGGTTCATCGCGCTCGTTCGGTCGGGCGGTAGGCGATGAACGCCGTCACCGCCTCGGCGCCGTCGTCGAAGAGGAGCTGCTCCGCTCGAGCCTCGAACCCGCAAGCGTCGAGCCACCCGAGCCACTCGGCCTGCCCGAACACGCCCTCCACATGGTGATCGTGAACGACCCGGAGCGGTGCGTCGCCCCCACGCAGGGCGACGAGGTAGTCGACCTCGTAGGTCGAGTCGGCCGGATCGGGATCGCGCACCCACTCGAGGTAGCGCAGCGACCGGCCGTCGCCGTCGTGCCCGCCGTGTCGCGTCTCCTCGAGGAGTGTCTCGCGGGTGCAGTCGGGCTGGAAGAGAGCGACGCCACCGGGCCGCGTGTGCGCGAACGCAGTCTCGAGCGCCGCCCTGAGATCGTCCTCGGTCGTCATGTACATCACGGCATCGTGGACGAGGACGACGTCGAAGGAGCGGTCGAGCCGGAGCGTCCGCATGTCTCCCACGACGTGCTCGCACTCCGGGTTCAGACCCCGTGAGAGCGCGAGCATCTCCTCCGAGACGTCGGTGAGCGTGCACGTGAACAGCTCCTTCAGGTGACTCGCGTTGTTGCCGCCGCCGGCGCCGAGCTCGAGCAACGTCTGAAGCTCGCCCTGGCCCGCCGCTTCGACGAGCCGAACGATCTCGGCGGCCTCCTCCGCGTAGTCCTCCGGCGCGGTGAGGAGGTGAAACCAATCCGCAAGCTCGGAGTAGAGGCGCATCGGCGCGACGTTAGCCGCTACGTGCCGAGCCGCGTGCAAGCTCACGCCGCTAGCCTCTGGCTCCGATGCCTGACACCGTCACGATGGAGAAGATCGTCTCGCTCGCGCGCCGGCGCGGGTTCGTGTTCCCCTCGTCGGAGATCTACGGCGGGCTCGGCTCCTCCTACGACTACGGTCACTACGGCGTCCT
>JBPCJB010000180.1:0-12114 GCA_051005735.1 Gaiellaceae bacterium
CGAGCTGATCCTCGATCTCTCGGGCGATCTCGTGCGAGAGCAGGATCGCCGCGTCGTCGTCGACCTCGGTCGGCTCGACCATGACCCGGATCTCCCGGCCGGCCTGGAGCGCGTAGGCCTTCGCCACTCCGGGCTTCTGCGTCGCGAGCTCCTCGAGCGCGCCGAGGCGCTTGATGTAGTGCTCGAGGCTCTCGCCGCGCGCGCCGGGGCGCGACGCGGAGATCGCGTCGGCGGCGATCAGGAGCACCGCCTCGACGGTCTGCGGCTGCACCTCGTGGTGGTGCGCCTCGATCGCGTGGACGACGCCCTGGCTCTCTCCATAGCGCTTCGCCCACTGCGCCGAGATCAGCGCGTGCGAGCCCTCCACCTCGTGCGTCATCGCCTTGCCCAGGTCATGGAGGAGTGCCGCGCGCTTCGCCGTCTTCACGCTCGCGCCGAGCTCGCTCGCCATGATTCCGACCAGATGGACGACCTCGAGCGTGTGCTTGAGCACGTTCTGGCCGTAGCTTGTTCGGTAGCGAAGCCGGCCGAGGACCTTGACGACCTCCTCGTGCAGGTCGCCGCAGTTCGACTCGAAGACCGCCTGCTCCCCCGCGAGGCGGACGTGCTCCTCGAGCTCGGCCTTCGAGCCGTAGTACATCTCCTCGATCCGGGCCGGATGGATCCGTCCGTCCTCGATCAGCTTCTGGAGCGTCATCTTCGCGATCTCGCGCCGGATCCCGTCGAAGGAGGAGAGGACGACGGCTTGCGGCGTGTCGTCGATGATGAAGTCGACGCCGGTGAGGTGCTCGAGCGCGCGGATGTTGCGTCCCTCGCGACCGATGATGCGTCCCTTCATGTCGTCGGAGGGCAGCTCGACGACCGTGACCGTAGTCTCGGCGGTGTGACTTGCTGCGACGCGCTGGAGCGCGTCTGCGACGAGGTTCCGGGCACGGCGCTTCGCCTCGACCCGTGCTTCCTCGTCGAGCTGACGGACTGTGCGGGCGAGCTCGTGGCGAATCAGGTCCTCCGAGCGTTCGAGCAGGTGGCGCTTCGCGTCTGCGACGGTGAGGCCGGCGGCGCGCTCGAGCTCCTTCACAGCCTCGGTCTTCGCCGCCTTGAGCTCGTCCTGGAGCTCCCGAACATGAGTCTCGCGGTCGTTCAGCCCTTGCTCGCGCCGAAGAGTCTCCGTCTGCTTCTGCTCGAGCTCGCGTTCCTGCGCGTGCGCGCGCTCTTCTACCTTCGCGATCTCGAGCCGGCGCGCCTGGACCTCGTCCTCGATCTCGGAGCGCAGCCGGATCGCCTGCTCCCGGGCCTCGATCTGGGTCTCGCGACGGATCGCCTCGGCTTCCCGCTCGACCACATGGACGCGCGAGCCGCTACGCAGCAGCAAATACGCCGCCACAAGCGCGGCTCCGACTGCCAGTCCGACGAGCGCCGCAATGATCGTGAGCATGATCGCCCGACCTCCCGGGGAGGGGTTCGATTTTCCACGCACCTCCAGGGTGGGCGGCTGCTCACATCCGGCGCCGGCCCGCAAGCCCCGCTCCGGTGCTCGGCGCGTCAGCTCAGGCGAACGCCGGCGTCTCCTTCGACTCGCCGGATGCCGTTGATTTCAATGGATTCGCCGTCATTTCGATCGGGTTTCGGAAAACGCGGTATGCAGGAAAAACGTCAGATGGAAGCCCCGTCATCCTATCCCTTCCGCGTCCTCCCACGCAACGGCTCCCTCGATCACATCCTCCGCGAACCCGTGCGCTGCCAGGTACCGGGTCGTCCGCGTCGAGGTCCCGCGGCGCTCGACGACGCGCGCCGCACGCTGCGACTCGGGCTCGAGGGTTCCGATGGCCGTCTCGATCTCGGCTGCCGGCACGCCTCGCTGCTCGAGATCGTGGCGAATCAGGGCGTTACCGTTGCCCCGCGCCGCGAGCGAGAGCGCGCGCGCGAAGGCGAAGCGTCGGTCGTCGAAGAGTCCGGCCCGAGCAAGGGCCTCGAGAGTCCGGATGCGGTCGACCGGCGCGACGCCGCGGGAGTCGAGTCGCGCAGTCAGCTCAGCCGAGGATCGATCGCGAACGCGCAGAGCATCGACTGCGGCGCCGAGCGATCGCAGCCGCCGAAGCTCTCGGCCAAGGGCGCGCGCTCGCGCTCGATCGAGCGCGAGTCCGGGCGCAAGACCGACGCGTACCGCAGCCTCGACCGGTAGACGCCGCCAAGGGACACCGTCGAGCTCGACCGTGACGCGCCCCGACCCTGCCCGGCGCAGGGACGTGACCGTCTTCATCGAACGGCTAGGCGGCCGATGCCTTCACGTCGCCTTCGATCTGCTCGTCGATCTTCGCGGCGGCCTGCTCGGCAGCGAGGCTCGGCAGGAGCCGTGCCGAGACGATCTGCTCGGCCGGAGCCTCCGCCTGGATCCGGGCCAGGATCTGCTGCACGAGATCCGGGTGCTCCTTCAGGAAGGCGGCGGCGTTCTGCCGTCCCTGACCAAGGCGCTCGTCGCCGAAGCTGAAGTAGGAGCCCGCCTTCTGGACGATCTTGCGCTCGATCCCCACCTCGAGGACGGTGCCTTCCCAGGAGATCCCGCTCCCGTAGATGATGTCGAACTCGGCCTGCTTGAACGGTGGGGCGACCTTGTTCTTCACCACCTTGACGCGGGCCCGGTTGCCGTAGGCCTCGGCGCCGTCCTTGAGCGTCTCGATCCGGCGGATGTCCAGGCGGACCGACGAGTAGAACTTGAGCGCCCGTCCGCCCGGGGTCGTCTCGGGGCTCCCGAACATGACGCCGATCTTCTCCCGGAGCTGGTTCGTGAAGAGACAGATCGTGTCGGTGCGATTGAGCGTGCCGGCAAGCTTGCGCAGCGCCTGGCTCATCAGCCGCGCCTGGAGGCCGACGTGGGTGTCCCCCATCTCGCCCTCGATCTCGGCCTTCGGTGTCAGCGCCGCGACCGAGTCGACCGCGACGACGTCGAGCGCGCCCGAGCGGACGAGCAGCTCGGTGATCTCGAGCGCCTGCTCGCCGGTGTCGGGCTGCGAGACGAGCAGCTCGTCGACGTTGACGCCGATGTTCTTGGCGTAGGTCGGGTCCATGGCGTGCTCAGCGTCGATGAAGGCGCAGATCCCGCCCCGCCGCTGGGCCTCGGCGATCACGTGGTAGACGAGCGTCGTCTTCCCGGAGCTCTCGGGGCCGAAGATCTCGACGACGCGGCCACGTGGCAGCCCGCCGATCCCGAGCGCGAGGTCGAGCGAGAGCGAGCCGGTCGAGACAGCCCCGATCGACACCTGGGCCGAATCGCTCATCTTCATGACCGAGCCTTTCCCGAACGTACGCTCGATCTGCCCGAGGGCGACGTCGAGAGCTTCCTCACGATTCATCCGGTCATCCTCCTAGCGCAGCGATTGGACAAAGAAGCAAAGCAGGGCGGTCGGACGGCACAGGGCAACGCTACCCCGCGGAGTCATACGGCTTTGTCACGATTCTGCGCCGAAAGCGTCACGGATCGAGCAGAGCGAGAGCTCGGCGGATCGAGTCCGCGACCCGCCTCCGCTCCCCGTCGCCACCGGGGGGCGGCTCACGGCGGCGCGCCCCAGACGCACCCCGGCTGACGGTGTCGCCCTCATACCGCGGCACGACGTGCAGATGGAAATGGAAGACGTCCTGGCCGGCGAGGCTGCCGCTGTTGTGCCGGAGGTTGACCCCGATCGCGCCGAACTCGCCGCGCACTGCACGAGCGAGGGCGTGAGCGGCGCTCATCGTCGCCATCGCTTCGTCACGAGGAATCGTCCAGATGTCGCGCCGATGCTCCCGAGGGACGCGAGGACGTGTCCCGTTGTGGCGGGCGGCTCGCACAGGAATGAGACAACCGTCTCGTCCGAGTAGACGATCTGCTGCTCGCGCTGACCCGCGACGATCTCGCAGAACACGCAGCTTTCTTTCGGAACCTGGCTCACGCCGAGCCGGTCTCGATAGCTCGACGGTCGCGGTAGGTGAGGTCTCATCCGGCTCACGAACGCGGCGAGAAGTCGCCGTCGACGAGCATGCCGTCGGGCAGAGCGTCCATGGCGGCGACGTCGTTGCAGAGAATGCAATCGGCCATCCGGCGGTCAGTTTGCGTTCGCTTCCAGCAGCCGGCGGACGAGGTGCAACGCGGCGACGACAGAGCGGCGCCGGATCGAGTCCCGGTCACCGGGGAAGCTGAACGAGGAGCCCTTGCCGCCCCATGGTGCGACGGCGTGGAAGTAGACGAGCCCGACCGGCTTCTCCTCGGTGCCGCCGCCCGGGCCGGCCACGCCCGTCACCGCCACGGCCACGTCCACGCCGAGTTGCCGGCGAGCACCGTATGCCATCGCCTCGGCGACCTCCGCCGAGACGGCCCCTTGCTCTGCGATCAGCTCCGCCGTGACGCCGAGCTCGCGCTCCTTCAGCTCATTCGAGTAGGCGACGATCCCCCCGAGCGTCGTCGCGCTGAAGCCGGGCACCGCGGTCAGCCGCGCCACGATCAGCCCACCGGTGCACGACTCGGCGGTCCCGAGCGTCACGCCGCGCTCGTGGCAGAGATCGAGCACGACCTGCTCGACCGTGCGGCCGTCCTCCGAATAGAGGAACCGCTCGAGCCTGGCGCCGAGCGCCGAGGTCAGCTCCCCGGCGCGCTTCTCGGCGGCCGGCTCGGCCAGGATCTCGACGACGATCTCGAAGTCCCGGGCACAGATCGTCGTCTCGACGCCCTCGCTGTCGCCACCCGCCTCCGCGAACGCCTGCGCAACCATCGACTCACCGGCCCCGAAGAGGCGGAGCGTCCGCCGCAGCGGCGGCCTGCCCCCGTCGAGCACCCGCCGAATCGACGTTGTCGCGAGCGCGTTCGGCCAGAGCCGCTGCAACTCGGCCGGAGGACCGGGCAGGACGACGACGGGAGTTCCTCCGATCTGGACGACGAGGCCGGGCGCCGTCCCCGCGAGCCCGAGCGAGATCGCCCCGTCCGGAACGGTGGCCTGCTTGCGAACGCCGTCGGCAAAGTCCGTGTAGTCGCGTTTCATCCGCTCGGCGACTCCCCGCGAGACAGCCTCGATCTCTTGCTCGAGCTCCGGCCGCACTACGAGCTCGAGCCCGGCGACGCGCGCCACGACCTCCACGGTGCGATCGTCGTGGGTCGGTCCGAGCCCGCCCGAGATCGCGACGAGCTCGGCGCCCGCGAGGGCCCCGCGCACAGCCGCCTCGAGCTCGTTCGGATCGTCGCCGACGATCTCGATCCGGGCCGGCTCGAGGCCGAGCGCAAGCAGCGAGCGAGCGAGGAACGGGCCGTTCAGATCGGTTCGCTCGCCGCGCACGAGCTCGCTGCCCGTCACGACCACGACGGCGCGTGGCCGGCGGTTCAATCGGGGTCGGCGACGAAGATGCGCTTGGAGGTCACGAAGACGCCGCGGGTCTTGGCGGCGGCTGGGAGCTTGATGCGGTTGCCGTTCCTCTTCACGACCACGTTCTGGGGCGAGGCGACCCGGATCCAGAGGAGCTTGCCGACGAATCTCTGCTTCTGGCCGCGCTCGACGGTGCCGCTGTACTCGACCTCGCCGATCGCGCTGCCGCGACGGGCGACGACGAGCGAGTCGCCTCTCGTTGCGATCACCTCGAGCCGCGCGGTGACGGAGCGGGCCGGCGCCGGAGTCGACCGTGGCGTCGTCGGCGCCGGCTGGAGACCCTGCACGTCCTGTGGCTCCGCGCCTCCGAAGCGCCAGGCCGCGATTACGAGCGCCGTGAGGACGCCGATCGAGACGAGCGCGAGCAGGACGACGTTCGACTCGCGCCGGTCGTGGCGCCGGCGCCGGTCTGCCGGGACGCGCCTCGTGCGCATCGGCAGCTCCTCGTCACCGGCGACGAAGCGCGAGTTGTACTCGTCCACGTAGAGCTGCCCGTCCAGCCCCAGATAGTCGGCGTAGGAGCGCAAGAAGCCCTTGACGTAGGTGTGGGAGGGCAGCACCTCGAATCGGTCTTCCTCGAGCGCGCGCAGGTACTTGGCGCGGATCTTCGTCCCGTGCTCTGCCTGGGGCAGCTCGAGCTGCTGGCGGAGGCGAGCCTCGCGGAGGCTGTTTCCGATTTCGAACACGCAGTGATCGTAGCGGCGGTCGCGGCCCCGTCCTAATCGACCGCGGAGAGGATCAGGAAGACGCCGATCGCCATCGCGCCCGTGATCCCGAGCAGGACACCGGTGACGCCGAGGAAGCGGCCGAACCGTGCTGTTCTCGAGCCGCGGACGCCCGCAAGCGTTCGCTGTCCGCGCGCCCGGGCGCGGCGGGCGAGCAGGATCGCGAGGATCCCGAGGAGGATCGCAGCCGGGATCGCGGCCGCCGAGTCGATCAGCTCGTAGGCCTCGGAGAAGCGCGTGGCGACGATCGCCGCGGGCAGCGCCGCCAGCGAGAGCAGGCCGACGAGCACGGCGAGCCACGCGCTCCCAGCGCGCGGCGGTCCGTTACTGCTTCTTGTAAGGGCGGCCAACCGCAGCGGGCGGGATCGAGCGGCCGATCACACCGGCGACCGCGATCAGCGTGAGCACGTAGGGAAGCGCCTGGAAGAGCACCGCAGCCGACTCCGAGTAGGCCGGCAGCCGCTGGGCGAGCGCGCTCGAGAACCCGAAGAGGAGCGCGAACGCCGCGGCATGGAAGGGGCGCCAGTTGCCGCAGATCACGACCGCGAGCGCGATGAAGCCTCGCCCCGCCGTCATGTTCTGGTTGAACGAGTTGACGAACCCGATCGAGAGGTAGGCGCCGCCGAGCGCGGCGAGCGCGCCGGAGAGCACAACCGCGGCATAGCGCGTCCGGTAGACCGAGATCCCGACCGTGTCGGCCGCTCGCGGGTGCTCGCCGACGGCTCGGAGCCGCAGCCCGATCGGCGTCTTGAAGAGGACGAGCCAGGAGAGCAGCACGGTTGCGAACGCGAGCCAGATCATCAGGTTGAGCTGGCCGAGGATGGGCCCGATGAAGTACCAACCCTCGAGGAACGAAAGGTGCACGTCGGGAATCTCCGGCACGTCGGGCGGCGTCCCCTCGCCGGCGTAGGTGTCGATGAAAAGGTAGCCGGTGACTCCCAGCGCGAGGAAGTTGATCGCGAAGCCGCCGACGATCTGGTCGGCGCGGAGGTGGATCGCGAAGAAGGCGTGCACGAGCGCGAAGAGAGCACCCGAGAGCGCGGCTGCCCCGAGCCCGAGCGGCCACGAGCTCAGCTTGTCGGCGGCGAAGATCCCGAAGAACGCGCCGGAGAGCATCATCCCCTCGAGCCCGATGTTCGTGACGCCGCTCCGCTCGGAGAAGATCCCGCCCATCGCCGCGAAGGCGAGCGGGGTCGCATAGCGGAGCATCGCCGCGAAGAGCGCCGACCAGACAACGACCTGGTCGAGGTGCCCAACGCTCGAGCGCGTCGCGAGGTAGCCGAAGCCGATTCCCGCGGCACCGGCGGCGACGGCGCCCCAACCCAGGCGCTTGACGCCCCGAGAGATCGCGTAGCCGCCGAGCGCGAGCGCGACGAGCCCGATCAGGATCGAGGGGATCGGCGTGCGGAGGTGCAGCGGCGGCAGCGCCACCCAGAAGGCCGCGAGGCCGGCGACGATCCCGCCGATCGCGACCGCGCGGGTGCCACGCGGGAGGCGCGCGAGCAGGCGCTCGATCATTCCTGCGTCCTCGCCTGTCGCTGGCGAGCCCGTCTGCGGATCCCGAACAAGTAGAGGATCAGCACGTCCGCGCCGACGAAGAGGACGACGAGGCCCTGAATCAGGAGCGTCAGGTTGGACGCGAGCTCCGGCCGGAAGACCTCCGGATCGAGGTTGCGCGTCGAGGTGCCGACGAGGAGCGCCGCGAAGAGGAGCGCGGACAGCGACACGCCGATCGCCGTGTTCCGGCCGAGCAGCGCGACCGCGATCCCGACGAAGCCGATCTGGGTGGTGAGGATGTCGTTCGTGTTCAGGCGGAACTGCCAGCCGAGGATGTCGAGCGCGCCGCCGAGCCCGGCGAAGGTCCCGGAGATCGCCATCGCGAGCACGTAGTTCCGGGCGACAGAGATCCCGCCGTAGCGCGCCGCCTCCGGGTTGAAGCCGACGGCACGCACCTCGTAGCCGAGCGTCGTCCGGTTCAACGTGATCCAGTAGACGACGAGCGCCGCGAGCGCGACGAAGAAGCCGACGTGGAGCCCCTGGAGGAGCGGATCGCCCCAGAACACGTTCAGCTTCGACTCCTCGAGGACGTCGTTCGAGACCGGAACGGATTCGCCGCCCACGTTGTCGTTCTGGAGCGGCCCACCGAGCCCGAAGAGGAAGACGCCGACCCAGAGCGCGACGTAGTTGAGCATGATCGTGGAGATCACCTCGTGGGCGCCGACCGCTGCCTTCAGGAAACCCGCGATGCCGGCGAAGACCGCCCCCGCGAGAGCGCCGGCGAGGATCGCGACGAGGATGTGCAGCAGGCCCGGCAGGCCCGGCAGCTCCGAGCCGATCCAGACGGCCATGATCGCGCCGACCAAGTACTGGCCCTGGCCGCCGATGTTGAACATCCCGCAGCGGAAGGCGAAGGCGACCGCGAGCCCGGTCAGCACGAGCGGCACGTAGACGATCAGCGTCTGTTGGAGGTTCAGCGCGGCGAAGGAGTTGAAGGACGTGTCCCAGGGAAACCAGACCCGCGACTCGGTCCAGGGGATCCCGATCTCGTACGAGCCCACCTCGAGGAACCAGTCGAGCCCGGAGCCCTCGAAGATCGCCTTGTACGTCGTGAGCGGGTTCTTCCCCGTCGTCGCGAGCACGACCAGGCCGCCGATGAAGAACGCGAGGAGTGTCGTCAAGAGCGGCACCGTGATCCCGCCGGCCTTGTGCCAGACCGCGACCCGAGCGGCCACGCTCGGCGCGTAGTCGCCGCCCTGGCGCGGATTCTCGACCTTGCCGCCGCCCTCCTGTGGGCCGTCGGTCACGCGGCCTCTTTCCGGCCGCCGCCGGTCATCGCGACGCCGAGCTCCTCCTCCGAGACGCCGGGCGCGAACTCGCCCACTATCCGCCCCTCGTAGATGACGAGGATCCGGTCGGAGAGCGAGAGGATCTCGTCGAGCTCCAATGAGACGAGGAGGACCGCGCGGCCCTCGTCGCGCTCCTCGACGAGACGGCGATGGACGAACTCGATCGCCCCGACGTCGAGTCCGCGCGTCGGCTGCGCGGCGATCAGCACCTTCGGGTTGCGGTCGATCTCGCGGGCGAGCACGACCTTCTGCTGGTTGCCGCCGGAGAGCCCGCCGGCGTGCGTCTGCGGTCCGCCGCCGCGCACGTCGAACTGCTCGAGCAATCCATGCGCCCGCGCGACGAGCCGCTTCGGGAAGAGCCAGCCGAGCCGGGACGCCGGCTCCGAATCGTAGTCGTGGAGCGCGAGATTCTCGGCCAGCGAGAAGTCGAGCACGAGCCCACGTCGCTGGCGATCCTCCGGGATGTGTCCGAGTCCGGCATCGAGACAATCCTTCGCGCTCTCGTTCGTGACATCCTCGCCCGCCACGAGCACGCGCCCGGAGTCCGATCCCATCAGCCCGGCGATCGCGTCGATCAGCTCCGTCTGGCCGTTTCCGTCGACGCCGGCGATTCCGACGATCTCCCCGCCGCGAACGTCGAGCGAGAGCCCGCGCACCTTCTCGATCCCGCGGTCGTCGGTCACGTGCAGGTCCTGGATCTGGAGCAGCGGCTCGGTGGGCGTCGGCGCGCCCTTCTCGACTCGCAGGAGCACCTCACGACCGACCATCAGCCGCGCGAGGCTCGCTTCGGTCGCGCCGGCCGCGGGCAGCGTCTCGATCTTCTTGCCGCGGCGCAGGACGGTGATTCGGTCGGCGATCTCCGTCACCTCGTTCAGCTTGTGGCTGATGAAGATGATCGACATCCCCTCGCGCGTGAGCGTGCCGAGGATCTCGAAGAGCTCCTGCGCCTCCTGCGGGGTCAGAACCGCGGTCGGCTCGTCCAAGATCAGGATGTCTGCGTTCCGGTAGAGCGCCTTCAGGATCTCGACGCGCTGCTGCTGGCCGACGGTGATGTCCTCGACGCGCGCGTTGGGGTCGATCCTGAACTTGAACGAGTCGGAGAGGTCGCGCACCCGCTGCGCAGCGGCGTCGTAGTCGAGGAGCACTCTCTCGCGGGTCGGCTCGTTCGCAAGCACGATGTTCTCCGCCACGGTCATCACCGGGATCAGCATGAAGTGCTGGTGCACCATCCCGATCCCAGCATCGATCGCGTCGCGGGGCGAGCTCATCCGCGTCGGCTCGCCCTTGATTCTGATCTCTCCCTCTTCAGGCGTGTAGAGCCCGTAGAGGACGTTCATCAGCGTCGACTTGCCGGCGCCGTTCTCCCCGAGGAGGGCGTGCACCTCGCCTCGGCAGAGGTCGAAGGAGACCCCGTCGTTGGCGACGATTCCGGGAAAGCGTTTTGTGATTCCCCGGAGCTCGAGAACGGGCCGCTCGTCCACCGGCCGATTCTATGGTGCCGGAGCGGATGCTCCGACGGGAACTACGAGCCGCCGACGGTCTCCGGGATATCGGTGATCTCGCCGGCTGCGATCTGCTCCTGGACCTGCTTCACCTTCGTCACGACCTCGGCGGGCACGCTCGCGGCGATCTCGCCGAGGCCAACGCCGCCGGAAGCGACATCGAAGACCGAGTCCTCCCCGCCCGCGAAGCTGCCGTCCTGGACCGCCTGGACGGTCTGGAGGACGGCGACGTCGACCTTCTTCAGGGCGCTCGTGACGACGTGCTCGCCGAGGTAGCCCTGGTCGGCGTCGACGCCGATCCCGCTCACGTTCTGCTCCTCGGCCGCGTTCAACGCCCCGAGCCCGCACTGGCCGGCCACCTGGAAGACGACCGACGAGCCGCGGGCGATCTGGTTGAGCGCGATCTCCTTGCACTTGGCCTGGTCGACGAAGTCCTGCGAGTAGCCGTTCAGCGTCTTGACCCGTGCATTCGCGGCTTTCGCGCCGGCCTGGTAGCCGGCGATGTAGCGGTCGACCGGCGGGATCTTCTGGCCGCCGACCGAGCTGATCGTCTGGTTCGCCCCGGCCGACTCAGCGACGACGAGCCCGGAGAGATAGCCGACGAGGTAGCCCGCCTCCTGCTCCTTGAAGAGAACACCGCGAACGTTCGCCGGCTTGGACTCCATGGCAGCCTGCGAGAAGTCGATGATCGCGAAGTTCGTGTCGGGGAACTGCTCTGCGACCGTCTCGACTGCCTCGGCCATCAGGAACCCGACGCCGACGATCAGGTCGTAGTCCTGCTGGGCGAGCGTCGAGAGATTCGGGACGTAGTCCGAGTTTGCCCGCGAGACGAGCACGCGGCCCTCGGCGCCGAGCTGCTCCTTGGCGCGGTCGAGGCCCTGGTTCGCGAGGAAGTTGAAGGAGCGGTCGTCGAGGCCGCCGATGTCGGTGACGAGGCCGACTCTGATCGAGGGACCGCTCGAGCTCGAGCCCGTGTCCGTGCCGGTTTCGGTCGTTGCGGCCGGAACCTCGGTGGTGCCGCCCGCGTCGCCATCGTCGTCGTCGCTCCCGCAGCCTGCGAGGAGCGCAAGCGCCGCGATCAGCGCGGCCAGCAGTGAGAGACGGAGGAGGGAGCGAAAGCTCATCTCCCTGGAGACGTACCGGGAGGGGCGGGTTCGGAAACCCACCCCTCCCGTGCTCTAACAGTTGCCTAATGAACGACTAGCCGGTGGTCGCCGGGGGCGCCTGCGCGCGCACGACGATCCTGCCGGAGGCGATCTGCTTCCGGATCGATTCGACCTGGGCCTTCAGGCCCGCCGAGATCCGGTTCGAGATCTTGCCGTAGCCGACCGCACCGCTCTTGACGCCGAAGACGACGTCGCGGTTCGTGCCGAACTTGGCGCCGGCCGCCTTCGCCGCGCCGATCGTGCCGAGCACGGCGACGTCGACCTTCTTCGTCGCGCTCGTCATCACGTGCTGGCCGAGGTAGCCCTGATCGGCGTCGACGCCGATCCCGAACACATTCCGCTCCTTCGCGGCCGAGAGCACGCCGAGGCCGCACTGACCGGCGACCGGGAAGACGACGCCCGCGCCGTTCGCGATCATGTTCAGCGCCTGCTCCTTGCACTTCGCCTGGTCGACGAAGTCCTGCGAGTAGGCGTGCACGACCTTTACC
>JBPCJB010000181.1:0-6140 GCA_051005735.1 Gaiellaceae bacterium
GGGACAAGCTCGCGGCCAAGCGGATGGCGGCCGAGGCAGGAGTGCCCGTCGTTCCGAGCGGCGAGCCCGCGGAGCTCGGCTATCCGCTGCTCGTGAAGGCCGCCGCAGGCGGAGGCGGGCGTGGCATGCGCGTCGTTCGCGAGCCGGCCGAGCTGGAGGAGGCTCTCGCGGCAGCGAGTCGCGAGGCCGAGGCTGCGTTCGGCGACGGCGCCGTCTTCTGCGAGCGCTACGTCGAGCGCCCACGCCACGTCGAGATCCAGCTTCTCGCCGACGCTCACGGCACAACCCTCTCGCTCGGCGAGCGAGAGTGCTCAGTGCAGCGGCGCCACCAGAAGGTGCTGGAGGAGTCACCCTCCCCCGCTCTCGACCCTTTTCTCCGCGCGGCGATGAGCGAGGCGGCAGTCGCGTTCGCCCGCGCCGTCGGCTACGTGAGCGCCGGCACGGCCGAGTTCATGCTCGACGGGCGCGACTTCTACTTCCTCGAGCTGAACGGACGGATCCAGGTCGAGCACCCGGTGACGGAGCTCGTCTCCGGAATCGATCTCGTCGCCGAGCAGATCCGGATCGCCGAGGGTGAGCGCCTGGAGCCAAGTGACAGTCCGTTACAAGGCCACGCGGTCGAGGTGCGCCTCTACGCGGAGGACCCGCGTACGTTTCTCCCCCGGGCCGGCCCGGTCGAGCGGCTGCGACTGCCGAGGGGAATCCGAGTCGACGCGGGAGTCGCCGAGGGTGACGAGGTGGGGCTCGGCTACGACCCGATGCTCGCGAAGCTGATCGCCCACGGTCCTACGCGGGACGAAGCGCTCGCGCGGCTCGCCGATGCGCTCGCCGAGACCGAGGTCGAGGGGATCGCGACTAACCTGCCGTTCCTGCGCTGGCTCGTCGCCCATCCCGCGCTGCGCGCAGGCGAGACGACAACCGCCTTCCTGGTCGAGCATCCACCGCTCTCCGAGCCGCCGCTGCGGCGGCCGGAGCCCGTCTGGCGGGGCGGGTGGCGGCTGAACCTGCCGCCCGCTCCGACTGCGTCGCCGCCGAACATCGACGACGCGGCGCACGCCAACACGCCTGCCGCGGGCGAGAGCACGCTCTCGGCGCCGATGCCGGGCACCGTCCTCCGCGTGCTCGTCCGGCCGTGCGACCGCGTCGCCGCGCGCCAGCAGCTACTCTTGCTCGAAGCGATGAAGATGGAAACCCCGATCGTCGCGCCCTACGACGCGACGGTGAAAGCTGTGCACGTCGAGGAGGGTGCCCGCGTCGCCGGCGGCTCCTTGCTCGTCGAGCTGGAAGGCGGCTAGAAGAGCTTCTGGAGCTTCATCGCGGCGCTCATGTCGCCCTTGATCTTCAGCTTGCCGGTCATATAGGCCGTCGTCGGATTGAGCTCGCCGCGGGTGATCGAGAGGAAGTTCTCCTCGGTCGTCGTAATCGTCGTGTCCGCCTCGCCCTCACCCTCGCTCACATTCACCTTGCCGTCCTCGACCGCGACGACCCACTTTCCCGCGCCGTCGATGTCGAAGAAGTACGAGTTGCTCATCCCGGCCGTCTTTGACTCGTCCACCCCGGCGGCGAGCCCGTCGAAGAACTCCTGCACGCTTTCAGCCATTGCCTCGCTCCTTGAATGGTCATTCAATCTCTGACGCAGTGACCCTACCGCGTGCGCCTCACTCCTCGGCGGGAAGCCCGCGCGCCGCCCGCGCGACCGCGTGCTCGACGACGGCCTCCGTCAGGTCGGCCGGGACGCCGTAGAGCGCGCAAACGAGCCGCTCGACCTCCTCGACGAGCTTCCGGCCTTCGAGGAGGAGCGCCTTCGCCGTGGCGACCGCCTCGCCCTCCGCCGCCTCGAGCGCCGCCAGGTCGCGCGGGAGCAAGAGCTCGCGAACGTCGTCGACGCGAGCTCCGACGAGCTCCTCGACGAGGTCGATCCGGGCAGGAGGGCCCGTGACGCGGCCCGTCTCGATCCGACCTCTCCGAAACGCGAGCGTGCTCTCGTCGACGCACGTCGGCTTCCCCATCGGCGTCTCGACGACCTGGACGGTCAGCGAGGAATCGGTGCGCACCGAGACGAGCTGCTTCGTCGGCAGGTTCGCGACGACCGCCTGCCGGTCGACGGCGACCGGCCCCGTCCGCCACGGATCCTTGATCGTGCGGCCGAGCTCACGGATGAGCGGGCGAAGCGGCAGCAACGCCCGTCGGTTGGCCGCGACAGCGCGGACGAGAGCGGCGATCTCGTCGGCACGCGGTTCGCCGTCCGGGCGCCGATAGGGGATCTCGTTCATCCGCTTCGGCTCGTAGTTCCGCCGGACGTGCCATGGCGTCTTGCCGCGCACCGCCGTCCAGAGGTCGAGAAGCTCGCTGTTCAGGAGCCCGCACAGGTAGGCGACCGGCGCGTCGATGGCCTTGCCGACGACGATCGTCGTCTTGTTGCTCGGCTGCCACTCGCCCAACTCATCGAGCGCGAACCGGCCACGATCCGCGCGATAGAGCGCAAAGACCTTAGGCTTCTCAAGCTCGCCGAGCTTACGAGCCCGATGCGTTTCCCACCACGGCCGATCGAAACCGACGAAGCCGGCGCGAGTCGCCAGTAGCGGGCGCCACGGCTCAAGCTCAGCCAGCACCGCCGCCTTGACATGCATGTCCTTCGTCAAGCGCACGAGATGCGTGAAGTCGTCGTCATCGACCGCTGCGTAAAGGATTGCGCGCGATTCAGGACTACGCGAGAGCACCTCCAGATGGTTTTTCCACGGCGCTTCGAGCTCCCGGCCCGGCGGCAATTCGAGGATCGGATCGCCGATCGCGCCGCCGGACGCGGCCAACTGAGCCTGCACCGTCGTCGAGAGACGTCGATTGATGCGGGCTGAGTACGCGTCGGCGGCTGTCTCAATTCCGCGAAATACCGTCCACGATGACTCAAGCTGCTCGACCGTCTGATCGGACGACAGCACGGACTGCAAGTGAGCGACGACGCGGGTGGGAACGTCCGCAGCGCCGAACTTCACCGGCCACGGGTACTCCTGACGCAGCTCGGCCTGCGCGACGCTATGCGTCTTCAACCCACCGCGGGTGCCCGCACGACGACTCACTCGCCGCTCCATCTCGTCGAGCAACGCCTTCCGGCCTCCGGCCGCTCCAACCGCCTCGTCGTCGAGGATAACCACCCGCAGCTTGTGGCCCTTGGGCGCCGGCGACTTCGTGGCGACGAGGATCGCGCTCTCGACCGTGGGCGTCGGCGCCGGCCCCTGATCCGCCGCGAAGAGCCGGTAGCCGCCGAAGAGATAGAGCTCGTCGAGCGTCAGCTCCTCGGCGAGCCGCTTGCGCAAGACGTCGGCGCTGCCTGCGTTCATCCACGCGGCGGGTGTGATCACGCAGAGCCGGCCGCCGGGCTTCAGCTTCTCGACCGCGAGCAACAGGAAGTAATAGAGGTAATCGGACTTGCCGCTGTAGATCCCCTTCCAGGCCGGCAGCCCGCGCAGATGATCGAAGAGCGGCTTGTTGTTCGCCTCGGCCACGTAGGGCGGGTTGCCGACCACGAGATCGAAGCCTCCGTCCGCCTTGAGCTCGCGGTAGCGCTCGCGCTTCTCCGGCTCGACCGGAACGACGTCGTAGATGTTGTGCGGCAGCTCCGCGGTATCCGCGCGTAGGTTGGGGTCGAGCTCGAAGCTCGCCGCGGGAGCGCTCTTCGTCGCCAGCGTGTCGGCACGCACCACACCGAGGACGAACGGCGCCGCCTCGACGTGGAGCAACCGGAGCTTGCCCAGGAGCCGCGAGACCTGGAGGAGCAGGTTGATCTCGGTGAGGTAGTACGGGAACGGGCTGATCTCGGATCCGTACAGGCCGGTCGAGACGGCGACCAACGCCTCACGCAGCCCCTTCGAATCTGTGCCGGCAATCTTCGAGTCGTCGATGATCCTGCGAGCCGCCTCGACGAGGAACCCTCCGGAGCCCGTGGCGAAGTCGAAGATGCGTAGCGGCTTCCTCGTGTCGCCCTCGATCCGGAACAGGCCGTCCGGGCCTGAGAAGCCCGCCCGATCGAGCATGAACCGCACCACGTCACGCGGAGTGAAGAACTGGCCAAGCCGATCGCGGTCGACCTCGTCGACATAGGAGACGTACAGCGCCCCCAGGGCGTCCTGGTCGATCCGGCCGAGCGGAATCGGTCCGAGCTGGTAGAGCACCTCCACGAGCGTTGCCTCAGTCGGCCGGTACCACTCGTAGTTGCTCTCGGAGGCGAAAAGGGTTCGGTACTTGCCCGCTCCGAAGACGAAAGCCCTTCCGAGGATCTCGCGGATGTTTCCCTGAACACGCTCGTAGGCTTCGTCGAAGCCTCCGTCGTAGAGCTGCTCGTCGACGAACTGCACGTCCTCCCAGGCGCGATAGAGCAGGATGCGCGTGAGGCAGAGATACGCGACCCGGAGCAGGTACTGCCGCCAGACGCGGGCAGCAAGACCAGTGCCCGCGGCCCATTCCGCCGCTTCATCGGGAAGCTCGGCGATATCCGTGCGAGGCGCAAGCTCGAGCGCGATCTGCTTCAGCTCGTCGATCAACCGCTGCTCGCGGCCGGGAGCGGTGACGAGATAGTCGGCGAGGTCACCGGCGCGCACGTCGGCGTCCGCGGCGAGCTGGAGCGCAAGCCGACGGAGCTGCTCGACCAGGTAGTCGACATCGACGACCGGCTCCTCGCCCGCCGCGAGCCGCTCTGCCCACGATTTCTGGCCCCGGATGTAGGCGATCTTGTCGTCGACCGAGACCTCGCGGTGCTTGAAGACTTCGACGAACCGCTCGAACGCATCGACCTCCGGTCCGCGCAGCGCCTGGCCGTGTGCGAACTCCCAGAGCGGGCGCAGCGAGAACGAGAGGCTCTTCTCGTGCTGCTTCCTACCGCGCGCGTACACCCGGATCTCCCGCAGGTTGAAGAGGACGCCGTACGCGAGCGAGCGCTGGTCGACGTACCCTTTGATCTGCCCGACGTGAGTGGCCAGGTTCTCCCCGGAGCCCTTCGCGTCGAAGACGAAGGAATGCGCCACAAGGTCATACGGGGTGAAGTCGGGCTTCAGCCCCGACTTGTTGCGCTGAGGGACGTAGTCGCCCTTGCCGTAGTCGAGAACCGACTCGAGGATCTCCTGGAGCACCTGCTCTGTCAGCGTCTCCTCGTCGGCGCGCGTCGTGGGCGTCGAGGCGTACTCCCCGAACGACGAGGCACCCTTCTCCTCCTCGTATCGGCCCGCGAAGGCGTCCAGGACGGCGCGGAGCCGCTCCAGCTCCGGGAGCAGCGGCCCGGTGATCTTGTGGCTCACTTTCGGCACAGAGCTGTAACCATGTCCTCCGATCCGACGGCTAGGGTTGCTGCATGGCAGTCGATCCGAGTTCGCCGACGCACCCGGGCATCCCCGATCAAATGGGGCTCGATCAAGTGGAACTCGAGCAGGCGGAGCGCGAGGCGCTGCGCTCGGCCGCAGTCTGGTACTTCAAGCGCCATGCGCGCATCATCGCCGAGCGCGCGGACGACGGCTCCGCCTACGCGGTCGTGGAGCGCGAGCGGTATCTCGAGCTCCACTCAGCCCTCTGGAAGCTCGGCGTCCGGCTCGCCCTGCCGGACGAGCTCGCGCCACATCGCATCGCTTCCTAAGGCCAGGGCGAACCTGCGCAGCGGGTAGCATCCCGCCGCGCATGAACCTCGACCTCACGCCGGAGCAGGAGCTCGTCCGCGACACCGTGCGCGAGTTCGCGCTCGACCGGGTCGCGCCCGTCGCCGAGGAGCTCGACCGCGAGTCGCGCTTCCCCTACGAGCTCGTCGCGGAGCTCGGCGAGCTCGGCCTGATGGGGCTGCCGATCCCGGAGGAGTACGGCGGCTCGGGCGGCGACACCTTCTCCTACGCGCTTGCTATTGAGGAGCTGACGCGGATCGACTCGTCCGTCGCGATCACCGTGGCCGCGCACACCTCGCTCGGCACGATGCCGATCTGTCTCTTCGGCTCGGAGGAGCAGAAGCGCGAATGGCTGCCCGACCTCGCCTCGGGCAAGAGGCTCGCCGCATTCGGGCTCACGGAAGCCGGCGCGGGCTCGGATGCCGGCGCCACCCGCACGACCGCCGAGCTCCGCGGCGGCAACTGGGTCGTCGACGGCTCGAAGATGTTCATCACGAACGC
>JBPCJB010000182.1:0-7447 GCA_051005735.1 Gaiellaceae bacterium
TCGTCGCGCCCGCATGTAATCGGCGAAGCCCCCACCGGGCGCGTGGAAGTTGAGATAGCGGACGTCTTCGGCGCTTCCGTTTCGGAAGGCGTGGACGACGAACGCCGGCGCGACCACGAGCGTTCCCACCGGCGCGATCGTCTCGGCACGGTCGGCGCCGAGCCCGATCGTCAGCTCGCCCTCGAGCACGTAGAAGAGGTCGCTGTGGCGGCGGTGGATGTGAGGATCAGCTCCCTCACGATGAGGGCCGAACCGCGTCCAGGTGGCATGGAGCGCGTCGTGGTCGGCGAGGATCTCGACTCGCCGGTCCTCCGAGTCGCCGATCACCTCGCCGTCTCCGGCGGATAGGAGCAGCGGTTGGGTTACGTCGAGCTCCACGCTCATTCAGCCTATTCGTTCCTCGACGGCGCTTCCCATCCCGAGGAGCTCGCTCTGCGGGCGGCCGAGCTCGGCTACGAGGCGCTCGCGCTCACCGACCACGACGGCGTCTACGGCTCGCTCGAGTTCGCCCACGCGGCGAAGCTAGTCGGGGTGCGGCCGCTCACCGGGGCCGAGGTGACGCTCGTCGACGGCGCCCACGTGACGCTCCTCGTCGAGTCGGCCGCCGGCTACGCGAACCTCTGCCGGCTGTTGACCGCTGCTCATGCGGGGACGCGGCCGAAGGAGGGGGCGGAGGTGCTGCCGCCCGCGCTTGATCCCGCCTTGCTCGCCGAGTGGAGCGAGGGCCTCGTCTGCCTCTCCGGCTGTGCGCGCACCGGGCTCGGAGTCCGCGACCCGAACGCGGCCGTCGAGCTCGCACGAGCCTTCGGCGACCGCTCCTACATCGAGCTCCAGCGTCCGTTCGAACGCGGCGACGCTCGCCGCAACGCGCTCCTGCGCGACCTCGCCGCCCACACCGGCGCGCAGACCGTCGTCACCGGAAACGTGCACGCGCACACGCATCGGCGGACGGCGCTCCAGGACGTGCTCGTTGCGATTCGGCACCGCACCTCGCTTGACGGAAGCGAGCGCGAGCGGCGCGGCAACCGCGAGAGCATCCTGCGCCCGCCCACCGAGCTCGAAGAGCTCTTTCCAGACGACCGCGACGCCGTCCGGCGAACCGTCGAGCTCGCCGCCCGGCTCGAGTTCGACCTCACAGCCGAGCTCGGCTACCGCTATCCCGACTTCTCGGACGGCGCCGAGCCCGCGATCCGCCAGCTCGCCCAGGTCTGTGAAGGCACCTTCGCCGACCGCTACCCCCCAAGTAACAGACTGTTACTCGGAGAGGCTCGGCGGAGGCTTCGGGAGGAGCTGGCGCTGATCGACGAGCTCGGGCTCGCCGGCTTCTTCCTGCTCCACTGGGAGGTGCTCGAGCTCGCGCGCGAGTGTGCGAACGAGGTGCGGGGGCGGAGCTCGCCGAGGCGCTCGCTACCGCCGGGGCGCGGTCGCGGCAGCTCCGTCGGCTCGATCGTCTGCTACCTGACCGGGCTCTCGCACGTCGATCCGGTCGCGTCGAAGCTCTCGCTCGGCCGCTTCCTGAACCGCGAGCTCTCGTCGGTGCCCGACATCGACCTCGACTTCCCGCGCGACATCCGCGAGAAGCTGATCGTGGCGGTGACCGAGCGGTACGGGCGGCGTCACGCCTCGCTCGTAGCGAGCTTCGCCACCTATCGCTCGCGCGGGGCGATCCGCGACGTCGGCAAGGCGCTCGGACTCCCGTTCGCCGAGCTCGAGCGGCTGGCGCGCGTCTCGGACGGCTGGAGCGCGAAGCGGGTCGCCGAAGAGCTCGCGCTACTGCCGGAGTACGAACGCAAGCTGCTCTCGCCGCGCTGGCGGGCCTTCGCGGAGCTGACCGGCGAGATCGGCGGCCTCCCGCGCCACATCTCGCAGCACCCGGGCGGGATGGTGATCTCGTCGCGGCCGCTCGTCGAGCTCGTGCCGGTGCAGCCGGCGGCAATGGCCGGACGGCAGCTCTGCCAGTGGGACAAGGACTCGTGCGCCGATGCGGGCTTTCTCAAGATCGACCTGCTCGGGCTCGGGATGCTCTCGGCGGTGGAGGACTGCGTCGAGCAGATCGCAAAGGCCTACGGCGAGCCGATCGACCTCTCGCGAATCCCGCTCGACGACAAGGACGTCTATGCCGAGATCCAGCGCGCGGACACCGTCGGCGACTTCCAGATCGAGAGTCGCGCGCAGATGCAGAGCCTGCTCCGGACGAAGCCCGAGAACCTCGACGACCTGACCGTCCAGGTCGCGCTCGTCCGGCCGGGACCGATCCAGGGCAAGGCTGTGCACCCGTACATCCATGCCCGCGAGCAGCTCCGGATCGACCCGAGCTACGTGCCGCCGGTCGACCACGAGCTGCTGCGCGAGCCGCTGCGCGAGACGCACGGCGTCGTCGTCTTCCAGGATCAGGTGCTCGAGGTGGCGATTGCGCTCGCCGGCTTCACGGTCGGGGAGGCGGAGGGGCTGCGCCGCGCGATGAGCCGCAAGCGGAGCGCGGAGGCGCTCGAGGCATTCCGGGCGCAGTTCATCGAGGGCGCCGGCGCGAAGGGCGTCGACGCGGCGACCGCCGACCTCGTCTACGACAAGTTGACGGGCTTCTCGGGCTTCGGCTTCCCGAAGTCGCACGCCGCCGCGTTCGGCCTGCTCGCCTACCAGTCCGCGTGGTTGCGTCACCACTATCCGGCCGAGTTCCTCTGCTCGCTCCTGAACGCGCAACCAATGGGCTTCTACCCGCCCGCGAGCTTGGTGCGGGATGCCCAGAGACGGGGCGTGGAGGTGCGCTCGCCGGATGTGAACCTGAGCGCGGCGGAGTGCGCTTGTGTTTCCGAAGCACAAAGTCTCCGCCCCGCGGTGCGGATAGGGCTCGCGTCCGTGCGCTCTTTATGTGCCGACGACGCGGAGCGGCTCGTCGACGAGCGCGAGGCGAACGGGGTGTTCGCGGACATCGGCGACCTCGCTCGCCGCGCACCGCTCGACGCGCGCGAGCTGGAGTCGCTCGTCTCGAGCGGCGCCTGCGACCGCTGGGGCAAGCGGCGCGACCTGCTCTGGCAGCTCGGGCTCGTTCACCGGCCGCAGACGGTGCGCGAGAACGTGCAGCTCCGGCTCTCGCTGGAGCCGACCGCGGCGACGCCTGCACTCCCGGATTTGACCGACTGGGAGCGGATGCTCGCCGAGTACGCCGGCACGAGCCTCTCTGTCGACGTGCACCCGCTGACGCTGCTGCGCCCGCATCTGCCGACGGAGGTGCTCGCGAGCCCGGAGCTGCACGCGGCCGCGCACAGAAGCCGCGTCGCCTTCGCAGGGCTCGCGATCGCGCGCCAGCGGCCGGCGACGGCAAACGGGATCGTCTTCCTGCTGCTCGAGGACGAGGCGGGCCAGGTGAACCTGATCGTCTCGCCCGAGGTGTACGAGCGCCATCGCGCAATCGTCCGCGGCGAGCCGCTCTTGCTCGTGCGCGGCCGCTTCGAGCGACTGGGCGAGAACCGGAACATCGTCGTCAGCGAGCTCGAGAGCCTCGGTTCGCTCGCGCGCGGGATTGCGCAGCGCGACGTCGGCGCAGCGCTGCCGCCCGCTCATCACTTCGGCCACCGCTGACGGTTCCGGACCGAAGCGCGCGGGAATGCAGCCCGGCGTGAACAGGGTCGAGACGAACGGGGTCGAGCGAATCGACGGCTACCTGCCGCTGCGCGACTACGCGCTGATCGGCGATGGTCACACGACCGCGCTCGTCGGGCGCGACGGGGCGATCGACTGGCTCTGCCTCCCCGGTTGCGACTCGCCACCCGTCTTCGACCGCCTGCTCGACGCGAAGGCCGGCGGCTGCTTCGAGCTCGCGCCCGAGCAGCCATTCGAGGCGAGCCGCCGCTATCGCCAGGGCACGAACGTCCTCGAGACGACGTTCACGACGGAGGCGGGCTCCATCCGCATCACCGACGGGATGACCGTCGGAGACCCGTCGCAGCGAGCGCTCGTCCGGATCGTCGACGCCCGCGCAGGTCGGGTGCCGATGCGCTGGCGCTTCGAGCCGCGCTTCGACTTCGGCCGCAGGGAGCCGCCGGCCGAGCTCAGCCTCCGCACCTGGGATGCGGGCGATGGCAGCTTCGAGCTCGAGCCGGGAGCGCGGGCGACCCTTGCGCTCCGCCTGAACGCGCAGGCGACGACGCGCGACGAGGTCGAGCGGGAGCTCGAGCGCACCTCGGCCCACTGGATGTACTGGAGCGGCCGGGCGCGCTACGAGGGGCCTTGGCGCGATCAGGTCGTCCGCAGCGCGCTCGTGCTCAAGCTGCTCCAGAACGAGCCGACCGGCGCGATCGTGGCGGCGCCGACGACCTCCCTCCCGGAGCGGATCGGCGGCGAGCTCAACTGGGATTACCGCTTCTCGTGGCTGCGCGACGGGATCTACACGATGCGCGCGCTCCTGCACCTCGGTTTCGAGGCGGAAGCCGAGGCGTTCTTCCGCTGGCAGCTCGATGCGACGCGACCCGACGCGCCCGAGGTGAAGCCGCTCTACTGCGTCGACGGCGCCGTGCCCGCCGCCGAGGAGGAGCTCGACCTCCCCGGCTACCGGGGCTCGAGTCCCGTCCGGATCGGCAACGCGGCCACGAAGCAGCTTCAGCTCGACAACTACGGGCACCTGCTCGAGAGCGCGTCCCGATTGCGCGGCGAGACCGGCTCGCTCGACAGCGAGGCCGGCGCACTGCTCGCGAGCTTCGCCGATTTCGTCGCCGACTCCTGGCGGCAGCCCGACGCCGGAATCTGGGAGGTGCGGGACGGCCTGCACGACTTCGTCCAGTCGAAGGCGATGTGCTGGACCGCGCTCGACCGCGCCGCGACGCTCGCTGTAGAGGGCGCGCTCCCGGACCGCGGCTCGAAGTGGCGGGCGGAGGCCGACGCCGTACGCGAGTGGATCGAGGACCATGGCTGGGACGAGAGCATCGACTCCTACCTGCCGGCGCCCGATCTCGCGGGGACGGCCGACGCGTCGCTCCTCTCGCTCGCGCTCTGCGCTTATTCGAGCGCGGGCGAGCCGCGCTTCGCCTCGACCGTCGGGGCGATCCGCAGAGACCTCACGGCCGGCGGCCCGCTCCTCTACCGGAAGAGCGACTCGGCCGAGCGGGAGGGCGCCTTCCTGACGTGCTCGTTCTGGCTCGTGGACGTGCTCGGCCGCGCCGGCCGAGTAAAGGAGGGCAACGAGCTGATGGGGGACCTCGTCGAGCTCGCGAACGACGTCGGCCTCTACGCCGAGGAGATCGACCCGGAGTCCGGCGAGCTCCTCGGCAACTTCCCGCAGGCGCTCGTCCACCTCGCGCTCGTAAACGCGGCCGTCTCGCTCGCGGAGGGCGACGAGAACTAGAGGCTTCGCCCGAGCGCTCGCTCCAGCGTCATCGCCGTGGTGATGAGGCCGATGTGGGAGAACGCCTGCGGAAAGTTGCCGACCTGACGACCGAGCTCGACGTCGTACTCCTCCGAGAGCAGCCCGAGCTCGTTCCTCAGCCCCAGTAGCCGCTCGAACGTCTGGACTGCCTCCTCGACGCGGCCGAGCAGGGCCAGGTTGTCCACGAACCAGAAGGAGCAGAGGAAGAACGCGCCTTCGCCCGGCGGCAGGCCGTCGACGAGGTCGCCCTCCTCGTGGCTGTAGCGCTGGACGAAGCCATCGCGGTAGAGCTCGGCGTGGATCGCCTCGAGCGTCCCGTGGACGCGCGGATCCTCGGGCGGGAGGAAACCGACGAGCGGGATCGTCAAGAGCGAGGCATCGAGTCGCTTCGAATCGTACGATTGGACGAAGGAGCCGAGCTCCTGGTCGAAGCCATGCTCCAGCACCTCGGCATGGATCTCCTCGCGGAGCGCACGCCAGCGCTCGAGCGGCCCGTCGTGCCCGAACTCCTCGATCGCCGCGATCCCCCGGTCGAACGCAACCCACGCCATCACCTTCGAGTGCGTGAAGTGGCGCCGGCCGCCGCGCACCTCCCAGATTCCCTCGTCGGGCTCGCGCCAGCGCTTCTCGAGGTTCGCGAGCAACGCGCGCTGCAGCGCCCAAGAGTCCTCGTCGCGCTCGAGCCGGGCCCGGCGCGCCTCGTGGAGCACGTCGAGCACCTCCCCGTACACGTCGAGCTGGAACTGCGTGCTGGCCCCATTGCCGATCCGGACCGGCTGCGAGCCCTCGTAGCCCGCGAGCCACGGAACCTCGAACTCGGGGAGCCGACGCTCGCCCGCCGGCCCGTACATGATCTGAAGGTCGTCCGGGTCGCCGGCGACTGCGCGGAGGAGCCAGCGGCGCCAGGCACGCGCCTCGTCGAGGAAGCCGTTGCCGACGAACGCGTCGAGGGCAAAGGTGGCGTCGCGGAGCCAGCAGTAGCGGTAGTCCCAGTTGCGCACGCCGCCGATCAACTCCGGCAGCGAGGTGGTCGGCGCCGCCACGATCCCACCCGTCGGCGCGTAGGTCATCGCCTTCAGCACCATCAGCGAGCGGAGCACGGCCTCGCTCCAGCGGCCTCCGTAGGTGCAGGCGCCGACCCAGTCGCGCCAGAAGGAACACGTGTCCGCGAGGGACTGCTCGGGATCGATCCGCGCCGGCTCGTCATGATGCGACGGGAACCAGGTCAGGACGAACGGCAGCCGCTCGCCGGCAGAGACGGTGAAGTCGGCGACGGTGCTCAGGTTCTCGCCGTGAACGTCGACGGGGGCCCGCAGCGAGATCGCGTCGGGCCCCGCGATCGCGATCCGCGAGTCGTCGTCCGAGCGGCGCACCCACGGGACGATGGAGCCGTAGGCGAACCGGATCACGAGCTCCATCCGCATCGTGACCATGCCGCTGACGCCTTCGACGATGCGCACGACGTCCGGATCCTGGCCGCGCGGCGGCATGAAGTCGATCACGCGCACCGAGCCCTCGGCAGTCTCGAAGAGCAGCTCGTGCACGAGCGTGCGCTCGCGATAGCACCGCTCGACCGAGACGATCTCCGCAGCCGGAGCGATCCCCCAATGCCCGTCTTTCTCGGTCCCGAGAAGCGCGGAGAAGCACGCATCCGAGTCGAAGCGGGGGAAGCAGAGCCAGTCGATCGAGCCGTTGCGCCCCACGAGCGCAGCCGTCTGCAGGTCGCCGATCAGCCCGTAGTCCTCGATCCTCATTCCGCTGATCCTAGGTTTCTCCCGGGGAAGCACGGGTGATCGAACCTAGAGCCCGGCAGCGAAGCGAGGGAACCGCTTCGCGGCGGCCTGGGCGAACGCGGCCTCGTACTCCCGTGCCGCGTCCTCTTCGAGAGTCGCCGCATAGGTTGTCTGAATCTCGGCGAGCCGCTCGGCGCCGGCATCGAGAACGAGCTGGAACTCGGCGTAGGCGGTCTCGGCGTCCTCGCGTTCGGCGCCGTCGTAGGCGCGCTCGGCTTCGGTCGCCTCCGCGAGGAGCGCTGCCTCCTCTTCGGCGAAGAGATCGAGCTGGCGGCGAACGAGGTCGGCGAAGCGG